>BTUT01000168.1:0-6640 GCA_045862935.1 Acidimicrobiia bacterium | reverse complement strand
CAGTCCCGCTGCGTCCACGCCGAGTTCGTCCACGGCACCATCGGCACACAGGCCCAGCGCGCCCGCATCCCCCTCGCGGACGGCACCCTCGTCGCCACACCGGGACAGCCCGACCCGGAACTGATCCCGTCCCTTCTCGCCGCGTCGGATGTCTTGGGAACCGGCTGGTTCGCCGCGACCGCCGCTGAGGTCGGACCGGGCAAGACCGTCGCCGTCGTCGGCGACGGCGCCGTCGGACTCATGGGCATCCTCGCCGCCCACCAACTCGGCGCCGAGCGCATCATCGCCATGTCCAACCACGCCGACCGCCAAGCCCTCGCCCGAAGCTATGGCGCCACCGACATCGTCGAGGAGCGCGGCGACGACGGCGTCGCCCACGTCAAGGACCTCACCGCTGGTCTCGGCGCCCACTCTGTGATCGAAGCGGTCGGCACACAGGAGTCGATGATGCAGGCCATCCGCTCCACCCGGCCCGGCGGCCACACCGGTTACGTCGGCGTGTCCCACGACGTGAACCTCCCCGGTGACGAGCTGTTCTTCGCCGGTATCCACCTCCACGGCGGCCCCGCCCCCGTGCGCCGCTTCCTGCCCGAGCTCATCGACCTGATCTGGCGTCGCGACATCGACCCCGGCAAGGTCTTCGACCTCACGCTTCCCCTGGAGCAGGCCGCCGATGGCTACCGGGCCATGGACCAGCGCACCGCCACCAAGGTCCTGCTCGCGGTGTAAGCGGCTCCCGGGCGTCGGCGCCGCTCGCACGGCCATCGCGCAGGACTCCGTCGGTTTCCACTTGCACGACGGGCTCCGCGAGAAGGTTCCGTACCACTCCGAGGTCGCACCCCCACCCGAGAGCAGGTACAGGATCTCGCCCTCACGGGGCATGCCAGATCTCGATTCGATGCGGTCGCGAGTTCCGTCGCCCGGTCGTCGTCTGCCGCAATAGTCATCCGTGGACACCCACTGATCGTCCCGCCTCGTCACGACGGTGCACGACCTCGGCGGCCCTATGGCTACTGCGTGCTACGACGATCGTGGGTCCGCCCCGGCTCGTCATTGGCGAGCTGCTGGATGAGGTTCGGCATGTGGTTTCGAAGGGCGTCCAGCATCTCGCTCCTCGACACGGGCCGCCGGGTTCGCTTGCGGATAAGGGAGTCGACCACCAACCCGATCTCGGCAGGCGTCGACTCCCACAGCGTGGTGGCGAAGGTGTCGAGGTCGACTCCATTCAGCGCGAGGTCGGAAGCATCGAGTTCGTCGCGGAGGCGCCGGTCGTTGGTGACGATGAGGGACGCTTCCCCTTGGATCGCGGCGCCGACGATGTGGCGGTCTTTCGCGTTGATCGCTGCGGGAACGCTCTGCGGGTCGACGTCGACGAGCTGATCGTCGAGCGCGGACCGCATCGCTGCCACCCGGTGGCGGATGGCTCGGGGATCGAGGTGGGGGAGGTCCTCGACCAGAGTGCGCTCGACCTCACGTAGCGCCGTGGCGGACACGACGGGTTCGTAGAGGCCGTGGTCGAACGCGGTGAGCAAGAAGTCGCAGGCGATGATCGGCACGAGCACGTCGGCGTCGAGGACCGCGATCGGGCCGGGCATCAGTCGTAGAGACCGAGTTCCTCAGCCTGGCGGGTCATGTCGTCGAGGGCGGCGCGGCGCCGCTTGCTGGCGAGCTCTCGGTAGGCGAGCACGTCGCCCAGGGCGAGGCGGCGGTGGGTGCCGACCATGCGAGCGGGGAGCTTCCCGGCATCGATCATCCTGACGACGGTGGGCCGGGACACGCCGAGCACCGCGGCGGCCTGCTCGGTGGTGAGGTTATCGGGGGAGCGCAGCACCAAGGGCCGTTCGCCGTCGGCGGCGGCTTCGAGGACCTCGGCCAGCGCCTCGACAACGGTGTCGGGCAGGTCGATCACCGTGCCCTCCTCGGTGGTGAACCGAGGGCGGCTTCCGGCGCGCCCCAGCGCCTCTCGGACCCGATCTCGCTCCTCGGCCGTCAGGGTGCTCATGCCCACCACCTTACCCACAAACGAAACAAACGAACACCCCTTCTGGTCTCCGCCAGCCCGGCCACCACGTCAGCCCTTCGGCAGCAGCCCGACCTCAGCTCCGCCCGTCCCGGTAGCCCTCCCAAGGATCCACACACTTGCACCGGGGGTGTCCGGTTGGCTGCCGGGTGGTCAACCGGATAGCCAGCGGGAGGCGCGGCGGGAGGTCGTCGGCGGGCTGTTGGGGTATCCCGTTCGAGAAATCCGCGATTGATCGCGCGGTTTTGGGGGGCCTGACGGGCTTACCCCTATGTGCTGAGCATTGCGAAGTTCTCGTCGGCTCCGGATCCGGCGGCGTACTACTTGGAGGTCATCGCCAACGAGCGCGATGACTACTACCTGGGCTCCGGTGAGACCCCAGGCCGGTGGGTCGGTGCCGGGGCGGGGTCGCTTGGCCTGGCCGGCGAGGTCGAGCCCGACGCACTACGGGCGGTGCTGGAGGGCCGTGACCCGGGTTCGGGCGAGTCGCTGGTGGGGTGGCGGAAGGTGCCGGGGTTCGACCTGACGCTGTCGGCCCCGAAGTCGGTGTCGTTGCTGTGGGGCCTCGGCGACGATCGCCTGGCTACCGAGGTGGTGGCGGCGCACGACGCTGCGGTGGCTGCGGCGGTGCGGTATCTGGAGGACGAGGCGTGCGTGGTCCGCCGGGGCCGAGGCGGTGCCTCTCGTCTCCGGGGTGGCGGGTTGGTGTCGGCGGCGTTCCGGCATCGGACGAGCCGGGAGGCGGACCCGAACCTGCACACGCATCTGGTCACGGCGAACATGACCCTCGGCCCGGATGGCCGTTGGAGCGCTCTGCACACCGCGGCGATCTACCAGCACGGCAAGACGGCCGGGTTCGTCTACCAGTCGGTCCTCCGCCGGGAGCTGACCGAACGTCTCGGGGTTCGGTTCGAGCCGTCGGCGCCGGGGGTGGGGGAGGTGGTCGGGATCTCCCGGCAGCTTCGGCGGGCGTTCAGCCGCCGGCGGATCGAGATCGAAGCGTCGATGGCCGAACACGGTGCCCGCTCGGCTCGGGGCGCACAGGCAGCAACGCTCGACAGTCGCCCGGCGAAGCCCGAGCCGGCGGATGAGGACACGCTGCGGCGAGCCTGGACACGTCGAGCGGCGGAGGTCGGGTTCACCGGCAAGATCCCCACTGGCAACACAGTCGCGGTCATCGCCGACGATGACAAACTCGGGCGGCTGCTGACCGAGCAGGACGCCACGTTCGACCGCCGCCAGGTGTTCCGGGCCGTGGCAGAGACGGCGACCCAGGGCCTCGCCTGGGACAGCATCCGCCAACGCGTCGATGGCTACCTGTCGAGCGACTCGGTCGTGGAGGTCACGGTCGGGTGCTGGACGACCCCGGAGATGCTCGCCCTCGAAGCCGACGCCCTTCAGCGGGCAACGAGCGGCCCGACCACTGTCCCGATCGATACCCGGCACCTCGCGTTGGCGTGGCGGACCCGGCCGTCGATCAGCGCAGAGCAGGCCATGGCGGTCAAGCGCGTCACCGGGACCGACGCACCGGTGGCGGTGATCGTCGGTCAAGCCGGAACCGGCAAGACCTTCGCCCTCGATGCCGCCCGCGAGGCCTGGCATCGCACCGGGCTCCGGGTCCGCGGTGCTGCCCTCGCCGCCAAGGCAGCCCGGGAGCTCCAAGCCGGATCGGGCATCCCGAGCCAGACCATCGCCCTGCTGCTCCAGAATCTCGACGCCGGACGCGACCGGCTCTACCGGACCGACGTGTTGGTCCTGGATGAGGCCGGGATGGTCGGCACCCGCCAGCTTCACCGCCTCATCGAGCACACCACCCTGGTCGGGGCGAAGCTCGTGCTGGTCGGTGACCCCAAGCAGCTCGCCGAGATCGAAGCCGGAGGCCTGTTCGCGTCGCTGGCCCGGCGGCTCGGCCACGCGGAGCTGACCGAGAACCGACGGCTCACCGACCGAGCCCAACAAGCCACCGCCAGCGCGCTGCGCGACGGCCACATCGACCGAGCCCTCAAGCGCATGGAGCAGAGCGGCTCGCTCACCATCGGCGACAACGCCGACCGCGTGCACGGCCTGATGGCCGAGGACTGGTACCTCAGCCACACCACCGGCCGTGACACCGTGATGCTGGCCCTGCACCGAAGCGACGTCGCGGACCTCAACCAACGAGCACGGGTCCACCTCATCGCCAACGACCACCTCGGCCCCGTCATCCTCCACTCCGACGACCTCGAGCTACGGGTTGGCGACCGGGTCCTGGCCCTGCGCAACGACCGCAAGATCGGCATCGTCAACGGCACCCTCGGCACCGTCACCGGAGCCGACGGCGAGGCGGTGCACGTCGAGACCAGCGACGGTGCCCGCCTCGCTATCCCCGCCGACTACGTCGCGGCCGGGCACCTCACCCACGGCTACGCCATGACCATCCACAAGAGCCAGGGCATGACCTGTGACGTCGCCCTCGTGCTCGGCGACGACACTCTCCACAAGGAAGCCGGCTACACCTCCATCACTCGAGGCCGCGAACGCAACCACGTCTATGCCGTCGATACCCAAGAACCAGCAGCCCGGCCCACCGAGGAACTCCGCCGAGCACTCGCGGTCAGCACCGCCAAGCAGACCGCGCATGACCGTGGAGGCCTCGGGCTGTGAGCCAGCGGCGTCGCGCTCGGCCAGCGGAGAACCAGCTCCGCCTGGACCTCGACGACGCTATGCATCCGTGGGTGGCCAAGGCCCGCGCCATCGACGCGGCCTTCGGCGGGAACGAGATGGATGCGGAGACGTTGGCCCGGTTCGTGCGGATCGTCCGAGTCGCTACCGGGGGTGCCACACGAGGCGGTTCGGGTCGAAGGTCTTCCGGCCCTGCTGACCAGGAAGCACCTCGACGCGCTGGATGACCAGGTCGATCAGTTGACGCTGGAGCCCGATGCCCCGCTCCTCCCACAGCTCGTCGAGCTGCTCAACGGTCGGGGGAAGGTCACGCAGCACCGACTGCTCCGGCGCAGCGAACGCCTTGTGGCCGAGTGCCTCGATGCTCTCGGTCAACGCCGCGTAGCGGCGCTCGTAGGCGACCTTGGTGACCTTCTTCTCCAGGTACAGGTCCAGCAGCATGTCCCGCTGCGCCTCGGCATCGGCGAGCTGGTCGGCCAGGCTCTCGGACTCGTCCGCGGCGGTCTCGGCCAAGCGGACGAGCTGCTTGCGGTACTTCGGGTCGCAGAGCTTGCCGATCACGTACTGGCGGACCTCTTCTTCGACCGGGTCCGCGATGGTGGAGATCCCACCGCAGCCACCCAGGCCCGCACCGACGCGGCAGGCGTAGCCCCGTCGGCCGTTCTGCTTGCGGATCGAGCGCAGCTTCCCGCCGCACTTCGAGCAGAACAGGAACCCGACCAGGGGGTAGGTGCGGGCACCGAACCGGCGTGGTCCCGCGGTCGGTCGGTTCCTCAACGCCTCCTGCACCCGGTCCCACGTCGAGCGGTCGATGGCCCGTTCCCACTGCCCTTCGGCGACGACGACACCCTTGTGCTCCCGCAACCCGACATAGCGCGGGTTCGTCAGCAAGCGGGTGAGCAGGTTCGTGCGCCACTCACCGCCCCGAGCCGATGGGATGCCGCGGGCGTTCAGGTCGTTCGCGATGCGCCAAAGCGACTCGCCCAACAGCACCCGCTCGACGACCTCCAGGATCACCTCGTGCTCGCCCGGGACCAGGCTCATCGTGCCGTCATGGCGGCACCCGGCGATCTCGCACGCATCGACGTGCAGCCCAGAGCACGAGTACCCGTACGGCCGCCCCGAGATCCGAGGCTTGCCCTCCCGAGCCTCCCGAGCACGCACGTCGCGCATCCGGTCCGACAGCTTCTTGGACTCCTCGCGGTCCATCGACGCTCTGATGCCGATCTCGAACTCGCTCAACCAGCCGTTCGGGGTCAGTACCGCGTGGTCGGTATCGCACCCCGCCGTCTCGAACGCTTCGATCAGGGGTGCCCAACCGGGACCGCCGCCACGCGAGAGGCGGTCGGACTTGTAGGCCATCACTGCTCGTGCGCGGCCCGAGCGCACCAGCTCCAGCAGGTCCAAGAACCGGGGGCGGGTTCGGCCGCGGTCCTTGAACCCCGACGTGCTCGGCGGCTCCACCAGCGTCTCCACGATCTCGGCCCCGAGCGCCTTCGCTGCCTCGGCGCAACGCTCGATCTGCAACGGGATCGACTCTGAGCGGTCCCGCGTGAGGCTCTGGCGGATGTACAGCACGGTCGGCGTCAGGGTGGAGGTCACTGGTGTCAAATAGTAACACTGTTGACGAACACGCGGAACACCCCGGTCGAGGCGTTGGAGCGGACCTACCCGTTGCGCGTGCTCCGTTACTCGATCCGGCGAGGGAGCGGCGGCGCGGGCGCGGCACCCGGCGGCGACGGCATCGAGCGCGACCTGCTCGTGCTCCAGGACGTCACCGTGAGCTTGATCACCGAGCGGAGAACGTCACGCCCCTGGGGTCTGGCCGGTGGAGAGCCCGGGGCGGTGGGGGAGAACTGGCTGCTCCCCGGCGGCGACGAGGGGGCGGCCGAACGCCTCCCCGACTGTCAACGGACAGCGGGATCTCCTCGTTGGCGGACAGGAGATGTCCTTGCCCGT
>BTUT01000167.1:0-6648 GCA_045862935.1 Acidimicrobiia bacterium | reverse complement strand
CCTGCGGAAGCCGGTGGAGTGGGCGGTGAAGCGTCAGTGCGCCGACACCGCCGACCTGCTGGGTCTCGTCGACCGTGGGCGCCTCACGCCGGGGGCGCGCGCCGACGTGAACCTCATCGACCTCGACGCCCTCGCCCCCGGATCGCCCGAGATGGTGGTCGACCTCCCGGCCGGCGGGAAGCGCCTCGTCCAGCGGGCCAGCGGCTACCGGGCGACGATCGTGGCCGGGGCCGTCGTCCACCGCGACGGCGAGGACACCGGCGCCCGGCCGGGTCGGCTCGTGCGGGGCGCCCCTCGCTCACCCGGTGCGCCCGCCGCGCCGGCGGTGTCCACCCGGACGGGCCGACCCGCCGCCCCGGCCGACCTCCCTACAGCTCGATGAGCTCGAAGGTCGTTGCGTACTCGACCCCGCACGCGTCACCCGCCGCGCGGGCCATGCCGCGCAGGAACGGATCGGGGTCCTTGCCCGTCGTGCCGTCGGGGAGATGCGCGAGGTAGACGTCGTGCTCACGGAGCGAGGCGATGCCGAGCTCGATCGTGTCGGTGACGTCCACGTGATGCGTCGGCTCGGGCGCGCCGTTGAAGAGCGCGAACCGCACGCCGGCCCACGGTTCGCCGCCGGCACCGGTGAAGACCCACCGGTTGGCCGCGTCACGCGCGGCGTCGAGCAGCGCGACCCCGACCGCACGATGGTCGGCGTGGTTGAGCGCCCCACCGGGCCAGCGCTCCCGGAAGTTCAACGAGACGAGCACGTCGGGCCGGTGCCGGCGCACGACCGCTGCGAGGTCGCGCCGCAGCGCGAGTGACGGCTCGACGAGGCCGTCGGGGTGCGCGAGGAACTCCACCGTGTCGACGCCCACGACCGCGGCCGAACGGTGCTCCTCGTCCTGGCGGAGCACGGCGACCCGGTCGGGGGCCATCGCGTCGATGCCGGCCTCCCCGGACGTCACGAGCAGGTACGTCACCTGCTTGCCCTGGGCCGTCCAGCGGGCCACGGCGGCCGCCGCGCCGTACTCGAGGTCGTCGGGGTGCGCGACGACGGCGAGCGCGCGACTCCAGTCCTCGGGGACGGGGAGGAGGGCGCTCACAGGAACGACGATCCCTCGTCGAGCCCGAGCGCGGGGTGCGGTCCGACGAACATGCTCTGTAGGTTGCCACAACCGACACCACCGCCGACGGGATCGTCGACCTGCACGACCTTGTCGACGAGCTGGTGCAGGCGACGCGCCGCCTCGGGGGTGGTGCAGTCGACCACGTGCTCTCCCTCGACCTCGAGGGGACCGCGGTACTGGCCGTGGAAGTGCCCGTCGAGGCCGAAGTAGAGCCCGGCGCCGAGTGGGAAGCCCGTTGCGCGCAGCGCCGTCACCGTGATCGGGCGCGCCGTCCCGTCGGCCATCCGGAACGTCAGGTGCGCACCGCGGAGCCGGCGGGTGACCGGATCCACGTCGAACTCGGGGGTGAGGCCCACGAACTCCTCCTTGCGCCCGTCGGGGTGCTCCACGCCGCCCTGGAGCTCCTCGCGCTGCCAGCCCCCGAGCGCGTGGCGCTGGTAGTACCAGTGCAGTGCGTAGCGCGTCCCGTCGGGGCGCTCGCACACGATGGGGCACCAGTTCACGGCGATCGCGAGGCTCGACGGCCGATCGGCCGGCGCGACGTCGGCGACGGGCTCCCCCACCCCGTAGCGCACGCCCCACGAGTGGTCGCGCGTGCTCACCCAGGTGGTGTCGGCGAGCTCGGTTCGCTGCCCGTCCACCTCGACCCATCCGCGGGCGACGCCGGCCTGGTGGTACCGCACGATGTCGGCGTCGAGCCGGAAGCCGTCGCGGCTGCGGTGCTGCTCGGGGTGCTCGAGGAACGGTGGCGCGACGCCCTCGAAGGTCCACTCGAACGCGATCGGCTGGACGTCGTTGGCGTCGAGTGCGAAGCGGACGGTGGCCAACGGCTCCTGCACGTCGTAGTGGATCGGACCGACCGACGTGGTGCCGGGATCGGGAGCCAGCGCGCGGCTCGCGCGCACGACCCACAGCTCCGCGCCGCGCGACACGCCGGCGTACGCGTCCATCACGCCCCGGTTGGTGTACTTCCCCAACCCGAGCGCGAGCTGCAGGGACCCGTCGCGCGCGCACGCCTGGGCGCAGATCTTCTCCGTCCAGGTGCGGTCGGTCTGCCCGACGGTGGCGAAGGTGTCGACGATCTGGTGGTTGAGCGTCTCGTCGGCCGCCACCAGCGGCCCCAGGGTCTTCACGATCGTGGGCTCCTCTCGTCACGCGTTCTCGCCAGCTCGCCGTGCAGGCTCGTCGCGCACGTCGCCTGTCAGGCGTTCAGGTCATGCGGGGCGGTCACCGGCGAGCAGCAGGCGGTGCATCACGCGGGGACCGGCGTAGTCGTAGGTCGCGTAGTGCTGCACGCAGCGGTTGTCCCACATCACCACGCTGCCCGGCGCCCACCGCACGCGGCACTGCAGGTCGGGAGTCGTCGCGAGGTCGCACAGCATCGGGAGGAGCGCCTCGCTCTCCCGGTCGCGCACGCCGTCGATCCTGACCGTGAAGATGCGGTTCACGTAGAGCGCGCGGCGGCCGGTGACGGGGTGAGTGCGCGCCATCGGGTGCGACACCGGCGGGTACTCGTCGTCGAGCGGGCTCCGGTGCGAGACGGAGTGGCGGAAGTCGTGGGTCGCGGTGCACTCGTCGACCAGCGCCCGCACCGCGGGCGACAGCATCTCGTACGCGCCGTACATCGACGAGAACAGCGTGTCGCCGCCCGAGGGTGGCAGCTCGACCGCACGCAGCATCGTCACCATCGGCGGTGCCGGCATGAACGTCGCGTCGGCGTGCCAGATGTCGGCGTTGCCGACCTTGGGCCCTGATCCGTCGGTGGCGATGGCGTGCACCTCCGGCACGTCGGCTCGTACCGGCGCACCGAACGGGAAGCGCATCGGGTCACCGAAGCGTGCCGCGAACGCGCGCTGCGCGGGGATGTCGAGCGACTGGTCGCGCAGCACCACCACCCCGTAATCGCAGAGCAGCCGCTCGATCGTCGCGACCTCGTCATCGGAGAGTGCCCGCGCGTCGGCACCGGTGATCTCGACACCACACGCCGGGCTCAACGCGTTGATCTGCATCGCCGTCACTGCACGCTCCTTGCTCCCCACGGCCTCGCGCCTCCATCAGGACGCCGCGCCGACATCTTCGCCCACCCGGGTGGTGCGCCCGGGTCGGGCGTCTCCAGCCTCCCTCGCCGCACGCTCCGCGAGCAGCCGGTCCACCCGCTCGTCGAGCGCGAGCCACTGCGCGTCGAGCCAGGCCGTTCGCGCGCCGTCCCCGTCGGGCACCTCGGCACGCGGGATCCGCACGCAGTCGACGATCACCGGCACCCGGCCGGGGATCGCCGCCAGGATGCCGCGGAAGGTGTCGAGCCCTTCGAAGCCCGCATGCCACATCAGCACGACATCGGCCGTCGGGGCGCCGTCGAGCACGGCGAGCGTGCCCGCCGGACGGGGCGGGTTGAGGTGGCGCAGCCCGCCGAGCCGCGAGGCGCGCGCCGGATCGCGCGCGGCCAGGCGAGCGAGGGCCCGCGCGTGCTTCTCGGGGCTCGCGCGCGTCCCTTCGGGGAAGATGACCACGCACCGGTCGGGACCGTTCGCCGCCGCCGCGATCGACCGGATCGCCGCCAGCTGCGGCCCGGAGTCCGCGGCGGTCCGGTCGAGGAAGTGGTTGGGCAGCCGGTTGCCCACGATGTCGAGGCACGGGTCGACGAGGAGCTCCCGCTTGAGGACGTAGTGCGGCTTCATCCCGGGCTGCGTGACGAACCACACCGACAGGAGTGCGTCGGCGAGGCTCGCGTGCCGGGACAGCACGATCACCGGACCGGGCCCGACCACGTGCGTGTCGCGGGGCTCGAGCACGAGGCCGCAGGTGAGGCGCAAGCCGGCCACGAGCCCGTTCGCCCACCATCGTTGCAGCGCGAAGTGCGCAGCCTCGTCACGCACCCGGCCGCAGACGAAGAGCCAGCCGGCCACCGCGAGGCCGGTCAGCTCCAACCACGCCCACCACAGCGCGAACCCCATGAGCCGGGTGTGCGGGAAGCGGCGCGGCGCGCGGATCACGTCGAGCACGAGCACCACCGGGAGCCAGAGGGGCGCCAGCACGACGAGTGCGACCCCGAGCAGCACGAAGCCCGGAACGCTGATCAGTCGGCGCATCGCAAACGGTCAACCCGAGCCGGCGGTGCGGTCGAGCACGTCGTGGAGCAGGTCGTGGGCGTGGGTCGCGAAGTGCTCACGGTCGACGAGGACGAACAGCGCATCGGCCGATGCCAGCACGAGGTCCTCGATGCGGGCGTCGGCGTGGACGAGGAGCTTGCGGCCCTGGCGGACCCCGGGCCAGGCCCGGAACCGCACGGGCCGGTCGACCGGCACCGGCGCGCGGTAGTGGACGGTGAGCCGTCCCGTGAACCCGGGCGTGCGGTGCTGCGCCATCGCGGACCCGAGCAGGTCGTCGAACACCGCGGCCACCCACCCGCCGTGGACCCGGCCGGGCGCACCCTCGAACGCCGGTCCGAAGGTGACGTCGGCGAGGGCCACATCGCCTTCGAGACGCGTCCCGAGGTCGACGGCGGCCGGGTTCGCGGGGCCCGCGACCGCTCGGTCGGCCATGGCGTGCAGCACGGGCTCCTCGGTGTGCTCCGCGAAGGCCGTGAAGTCCCCCAGCGTGCGCACCCGGCGTGGCGCACGGGCGAGGAGTGCGTTCGCCTGCCCGACGAGGGCTCGCACCTCGTCGAGCGCGGCGTCGTCGACGTCGCTGCCGACGGCGGCGTGGACCAGCACGCGGACCTCCTGCGCCGCCGCGACCCGCGCGGGGGTGACATGGGTTCCCGGGCTCACGTGGGCACGGAGTCCCAATAGGTCCCCGACAGCATCGCCTCGAGGGACGCTCGGTGCGTGACGAGGTCGTCGAGATCGTCGGGCAACGCGGCCTCGCCGAAGCGAACCTGGCGCATCCCGATCCTCGTCATGATGATCGCGTGGCGCACCGCCGCGTACGCGGTGTACCAGTCGAGATCACCGGGGGTGTGGCCGGTGAGCTCGGCGTACACGCGCGCCACCTCCGAGCGGCGCAGGAAGTCGGGGAGGCCGGGGAGGTCGAGCTGGCGGGCGAGGTCGTCGAAGAACCGGTGCAGAAAGATCATCCAGCCGATGTCGAGCTCGCGCGGTCCGAGCGTGGCCATCTCCCAGTCGAGCACCGCGACCGGCGTGCAGTCGTCGAACATGACGTTGCCGATGCGGGCGTCGCCCCACGACAGCACGGTGTCGCCCTCGTGGGCCGGCCAGTGCTCCTCCAGCCACGCGAAGCCGCGTTCGATCAACGGACCGGGCCGGCCGTCGAGCACCCACTCGGCGTACGCCCGCTGCGCGTCGACGTGCGCCCGCAGTGCGCTGTGCTCCCCGGGCTCGGTCGGTGCTCCGAGGTGGTCGAGTGGGGTCGCCTCGCCGGACGGTACGAGCCACGGGCACACCGCGGGGGCGTCGCGGATCCCGTGGATCCCGGCGAGGACGGACACCGCGCCCCGCTCGAGGCGCTCACGGTCGGCGTCGGAGGCGTCCGCGACCCACCCCGCCCCGAACGTGTACGGCGGGATGTCCGGCGGGACCCGCCCGTCGACCCGGCCCATGACGAGGAACGGGGTGCCGAGGTGGACCGGATCGGGCTCGTAGCCCCGCAGTGGCGGCACCGGCACCGGCGAGTGGTCGCGCGCGGCCTCCATCGTCCGGTACTGGCACTCCAGGTCGTACCTCGGGAACACGGGGACGGCGTCCGCGCTCGGAGCGAGGCGCGCCACCAGGCGCTCGTGCTCACCGTCGCTCCACGCCACCTCGAAGAGCAGCGTGTCGCTCGACATCCCGGTGCCCTCGGGCGTGCTGAGGGTGAGGACCCGGGGCACGAGCGCCCCCCGACGGCCCGCCAGCCACCGCTCGAGACCCCGACCGAGGGCGTCGCGGTCCCGGGTGCTCACCCGGGGTCGGGCAACCCCGGTGACCGAGCTGACCTCGCCGGCACTCACTCCGACGCCCCGGTCCAGTGGCTGCGCAGGTCGGCGAGCCACGGTGGGAACTCGAGCGGCGGGTCGGGCAGCGCCTCGGCACCGCGCTCGGCGAGAGCCCGCCCGAACGCCTCGGGCTCGTCGCCCCACGAACGCGGGTCACCGAGCATGACCTCGAACATCACGCACCCCTCGTCGCCCGCGACGATCGGTCCGAACGCCGCGCCGAGCGGGAGCTCGATGTGGGTGCCGCGCGGGCAGTGCTCGTCACCGATCCACACGTCGCCCTCGAGCACGAACACGACGTGCGGGCTGAAGTGCCCGTGGCGGCGGACGACCATGCCGGGGTCGTAGCGCGCGTAGAGCGACAGGTACGGCGGATCGGCGGAGAAGGCGAACCACTTCTCCCACACCGACGACTCGGAGCCGTCGGCGTTGCGCTGGGCCTTCACGCGTTGCCACGGGACGTCGGGGTCGTCGAAGCGACGGATCACCGGTACGCGACCCGGCACCTTCGGGCTGGGCGGCGTGGAGGGCGCGGGAGTGGACTCGGACACGACGGCTCCGGGATCGTGGAGGGGACCAGAGCCCGGCTCCGGTGCTTTCATG
>BTUT01000166.1:0-6651 GCA_045862935.1 Acidimicrobiia bacterium | reverse complement strand
CGTGAGCATCGCGATCCCGCGCATCCGTGACTTCCGCGGTATGAGCCCCGACTCCTTCGACGGTCGGGGCAACTACACCTTCGGCGTGACCGAGCAGCTCATCTTTCCCGAGATCGACTACGACAAGATCGATTCCGTCCGCGGCATGGACGTGACGATCGTGACGACGGCGGACACCGACGAGCACGGTCGTGCGTTGCTGCGCGCGCTCGGCTTCCCGTTCCGTCGCGAGACCCAGCAGGGGTGATCGATGGCCAAGAAGGCACTCATCCAGAAGCAGCAGCGCTCACCGAAGTTCAAGGTGCGCGGGTACACGCGGTGCCGCCGCTGCGGTCGGCCGCGCTCGGTGTACCGCAAGTTCGGCCTGTGCCGGGTGTGCTTCCGGGAGATGGCGCACGCGGGGGAGATCCCCGGCGTGACCAAGGCATCGTGGTGAGGGGGGCCCGCTCGTGACGATGACCGACCCCATCGCGGACATGCTCACCCGGCTGCGGAACGCGAACACCGCGTTCCACGACGACGTGGTGATGCCGAGCTCCAAGGTGAAAGAGGCCCTGGCGAAGATCCTCGTGAGTGAGGGCTACGTCGAGGGCTACGCCGTGGAGGAGGATGCCGAGCGACCGTCCGCCCGCCTGCGCATCACCCTCAAGTACACGCCCGACCGCAAGCGCACGATCTCCGGTCTGCGCCGGGTGTCGAAGCCGGGCCTGCGCGTCTACACGAAGGCGACCGACGTTCCCCGCGTGCTGGGGGGCATGGGCATCGCCATCCTGTCGACGAACCAGGGGCTCATGACCGATCGCGAGGCGCGTCGCCGTCACGTGGGCGGCGAGATCCTCTGCCACGTCTGGTAGGTCGAGAGAGGTCGAGAGAGGCGAGATGTCCCGCATCGGCAAGCAGCCCATCCCGGTGCCCGCCGGCGTCGAGGTGACGATCGACGACCGGCAGGTGGTGGTGAAGGGCCCCAGGGGAACGTTGGAGCACGAGATCCCGGCCGCGATCGGGCTCGCGCGCGAGGGTGACGAGCTCGTCGTGTCGCGCCCCGACGACGAGCGGGAGAACCGCTCGCTGCACGGGCTGACGCGCACGCTCGTGGCGAACATGGTGACCGGCGTGTCGACCGGCTTCACCCGCGAGCTCGAGATCGTGGGCGTGGGCTACCGCGCGCTCGCCCAGGGCCCGGCCAAGCTCGAGCTCCAGCTCGGGTTCTCGCACCCGGTCTTCGTCGACGCCCCGGAGGGAGTGACCTTCGAGGTGCCGGCGCCGACGCGGATCATCGTGCAGGGTGCCGACAAGCAGCTCGTGGGCCAGGTGGCCGCCGACATCCGCAAGATCCGCAAGCCCGAGCCCTACAAGGGCAAGGGGATCCGCTACTCCGACGAGCGCGTCCTGCGCAAGGCCGGCAAGTCGGCGAAGTGACGAGGTCCAGGCGATGACACTCCACAAGATCGAAGCCCGCCAGCGGCGCCACCGCCGCGTGCGGAAGAAGGTCCGGGGCACTGCGGAGCGACCGCGCCTCGCGGTCTTCCGATCCAACAAGCACATCTACGCGCAGCTCATCGACGACGTCGCCGGGGTGACGCTGGCTTCGGCCTCCACGGCGGAGAAGGAGTGCACCGGCAGCGGCGCGACCGTCGAGGCCGCCACCGCGGTGGGCCGGCGCATCGGCGAGCGGGCCAAGGCGGCCGGCATCTCCACCGTGGTGTTCGACCGCGGCGGGTTCCGCTACCACGGTCGGGTCGCCGGCGTGGCCGACGGAGCCCGCGATGCCGGGCTCGAGCTCTGAGAGGACGACCAGGCCCGAGCGGCCGGGAGCGGAGAGTGAGATGGCAGAAGGACAGCTCGAGGAGCGGGTGATCGCGATCAACCGCGTCGCCAAGGTCGTGAAGGGCGGGCGGCGGTTCTCGTTCACCGCGCTCGTCGTCGTGGGCGACGGTGACGGCAACGTCGGTCTCGGCTACGGCAAGGCGAAGGAGGTGCCGGCCGCGATCCAGAAGGGGATGGAGGAGGCTCGCAAGAACCTCTTCTCCGTGCCGCTCGCGGGATCCACGATCACCCATCAGATCATCGGCGAGCACGACGCCGCCCGTGTGCTCCTGAAGCCGGCCGCCCCGGGTACCGGCGTGATCGCCGGCGGTGCGGCACGCGCGATCCTCGAGGCGGCCGGGGTGCACGACGTGCTCGCGAAGTCGCTCGGCTCGTCGAACGCCATCAACGTCTCGCGGGCGACGATCGACGGCCTGCGCTCGCTGCGCCGACCCGAAGAGGTGGCGAAGCTGCGCGGGAAGTCCCCGGAGGAGGTCTCCTCGGTCGGGATGCTGCGGTCCTACCGCGAGCGCAACGCTGCGGCGCGCCACGGCGAGCCGGTGGAGGTGGCATAGCCCGATGGCTGACGCAACGCTGCGAGTCACCCTCGTGAAGTCGAAGATCGGCTCGAAGCCGAAGCAGCGCGGCACGTTGCGCGCGCTCGGGCTGCGGCGGATCGACCAGACGGTCGAGCTGCCCGACCGGCCCGAGATCCGCGGCATGATCGCCAAGGTCCCGCACCTCGTGCGGGTCGAGGACGAGCACTGAGGTTGTTGCCATGACGATCAAGATCCACGATCTCAAGCCGGCGCCGGGCGCGCACCGCGACGCCCGTCGGGTGGGCCGCGGCATCGGTGGCAAGGGCGGGAAGACCGCAGGTCGGGGCCACAAGGGCACCGGCGCGCGCGACAACGTCAAGCCGGGCTTCGAGGGTGGGCAGACGCCGCTCACCCGCCGCATCCCCAAGGCCAAGGGCTTCCGCAACCCGTTCCGGGTCGAGTACCACGTGGTCAACCTCGACACGCTCGACGCGTTCGATGCCGGCACGACCGTCGACCCCGAGGCGCTGCGGTCGCGGGGGCTCGTGGCGAAGCGGGGCCTCGTGAAGGTGCTCGGCCGCGGAGACCTGGGCAAGGCCCTCACGGTGAAGGCCCACGCCTTCTCGGCCTCCGCCCGCGAGGCGATCGCGGCGGCGGGGGGCACGTCCGAGATCATCCCGGCGCCGTGGGGCGACCGGCGTCCGCCCGCCGGCTCGAACAACGCACTCACCAACCGCTGAGAACCGCCGACCGAACACCGACCCGCCGGTCCCGGCGCGTGCCGCCCGGTCCGGTACTCCGGACCATCAGGTAGGCTCGCCGGGCCTTTCCCCTGGGCGTACCCGCTGGAGCCGCACGCGCAATGCTGTCCCGCCTCCGGAACATGTTCCGGGTCCCCGACCTCCGGAACAAGATCCTCTTCACGATCCTGATCATCGGGCTGTACCGCTTCGGCGCGCACCTGCCGGTGCCCTACGTCGACTTCAGCGCCATCCAGGACTTCCAGGACCAGGCCAACAACGCCGGCGTCGTGGGGTTCCTCGACCTCTTCGCCGGCGGCGCGATCACCAACGTCGCCATCTTCTTCCTCGGGATCATGCCGTACATCACGGCGTCGATCATCATGCAGCTGCTCGGGGTGGTGATCCCCAAGCTCGAGCAGTGGCAGCAGGAAGGCCAGGTCGGCCAGAAGAAGATCACCCAGTGGACCCGCTACCTCACCATCGCCCTGGCCATCGTGCAGTCGACCGGGTTCGTGTTCGCGCTGCACGAGGGGCGCAGCGGGCTCCTCGGCTTCGCGGGCTTCGAGGGCCGCGACCTGATCCCTGACTGGTCCTTCGGCACGGCCGCGCTCATCATCCTCACGTGGACCGCAGGGACCGCCCTGGTCATGTGGCTCGCGGAGCTCATCACCCAGCGCGGGATCGGCAACGGGATGTCGATCCTCATCTTCGCCTCGGTCGTCTCGCGCCTGCCTGCACAGGGCGGTGCGATCTGGAGTGAGGGATCGCGTGCGCAGTTCATCACGATCCTCGTCGTCGGGATCGCGATGATCGTCGCGATCGTGTTCGTGGAGTCGGGGCAGCGGCGGATCCCGGTGCAGTTCGCGAAGCGCGTGGTGGGCCGCAAGATGTTCGGCGGTCAGAGCACCTACATTCCGCTGAAGGTGAACCAGTCGGGAGTCATCCCGGTCATCTTCGCGAGCTCGATCCTCGCGTTTCCCGCGCTGATCGCGTCGGCACTCGGCAGCGGCGCCAGCGGCGTGCAGGAGTGGATCAACGACAACCTGGTGGAGAACCAGAGCTGGTTCTACATCGGCTTCTACACGCTGCTGATCATCTTCTTCTCGTACTTCTACACGGCGATCGCCTTCAACCCGCAGCAGCAGGCCGACATCATCCGCAAGCAGGGCGGCTTCATCCCCGGGTACCGGCCGGGACCGCCCACCGAGCGCTATCTCGCGAAGGTGCTGAACCGCATCACGCTTCCCGGGTCGCTCTTCCTCGCGGTCGTCGCAATCACCCCGTTGCTGGTCTTCGCGCTCTGGGACATCAGCCAGTTCCCGTTCGGCGGCACGGCGCTGCTCATCACTGTGGGCGTCGCCCTCGAGACGATGAAGCAGATCGACAGCCAGCTGATGATGCGCAACTACGAAGGCTTCCTGACCTGAGGTCGGCGCGATGACCGAGCCGGGTCCGCGCGTGGTGCTGCTGGGCAAGCAAGGTGCCGGGAAGGGGACGCAAGCCGTTCGCGTGGCGGAGCACTATGCGGTGCGCCACCTCGCGACGGGCGACTGCTTCCGCGCCGCGGCGCGCGACCGCACGCCC
This sequence comes from Acidimicrobiia bacterium, assembly GCA_045862935.1. Classification (GTDB taxonomy): domain Bacteria; phylum Actinomycetota; class Acidimicrobiia; order IMCC26256; family PALSA-555; genus CAIUKV01. Next base: position 1,979 of record BTUT01000166.1, on the reverse strand, counting down.
CTGGGGCTCGAGGCCAAGCAGTACTTCGACCGGGGCGAACTGATCCCCGATGAGATCGTGATCGCCGTCGTGCGCGAGCAGATCGAGGCCGACGAGCGCGCGCTCGTTCAGGAGGGCTTCGTGCTCGACGGCTTCCCGCGTACGCGCCATCAGGCCGAGCAGCTCGACGTCGTGCTCGACGGTGACGGTCTGGACGTCGTCGTCAATCTCGACGTCCCCACGGAGGTCGTGCTGGCCCGCATCGCGGGACGCAGGGTCTGTGTGCAGTGTGGCACGAACTACCACGTGGACAACCCGCCGAAGGAGCCGTGGTGGTGCGACGTGTGCGGCGGGCACGTCGTGCAGCGCGACGACGACACCGAGGACGCGGTGATGCGCAGACTCGAGCTGTACGAGGTCCAGACGCTGCCGGTGATCCAGTACTACCGGCGCTCGGGCCGTCTCGTGAACGTCGGCGGTGAGGGCGACAGCGACGAGGTGTTCGCCGGGCTGGTGGCGGCGATCGACGCTCGGGTGGATCGCTGGTGATCACCCGCAAGAGCCGCGAGCAGATCGCGCTCATGCGCCGTGCGGGCACCGTGGTGGCCGAGATGCACGCCGAGTGCATCCGGGTCGCGAAGCCCGGCGCGACCACGCTCGACGTCGATCGCGTCGCCCGCGAGGTGATCGACCGGCGCGGGGCGCGCTCCAACTTCCTCGGCTACCACGGCTTCCCCGCGGTGGTCTGCACGTCGCCCAACGACGTGATCGTGCACGGGATCCCGAGCGACGCGGTGGTCCTCGAGGAGGGTGACATCCTCTCCATCGACTGCGGCGCGATCATCGAGGGCTGGCACGCGGACGCCGCGGTCACGATCCCCATCGGCGAGATCGATGCCGAGTCGCAGCGCCTCATCGACGTCACGCGCCGCTCGCTCGAGGCCGCGATCGAGCAGGTGGTGGGGGGGCGGCGGCTCGGTGACATCGGGGCCGCGGTCGAGGGGATCGCGGAGGCCGCGGGGTTCACCGTCGTGCGCGAGTACGTGGGTCATGGGATCGGCACCGCGATGCACGAGGAGCCCCAGGTCCCGAACTACGGCCCCGCCGGACGCGGGCTGCGGCTGCGTGAGGGCATCGTCCTCGCCATCGAGCCGATGGTGAACGCCGGCGGCCCCGAGACCCGCGTCCTCGACGACGGGTGGACGGTGGTCACGCGCGACGGGAGGCGGTCGGCCCACTTCGAGCACACCATCGCGGTGGGTGAGCACGGACCCGAGGTGCTCACCCTCCCCACCTGACCGTGGTTCCCCGTGCGTCCCACAGCCGCGTCTGCGTGCACTGGGGACGCATCTCGACGACCCGCGGTGCCGGAGGGACGCAGCGCACGAGGGGCTGGGCGTGACGGGGCCGGGAACGGTCGTTCGGGAACGGTCTCAGGAGCGGGCGGCGCGGACCTCGACGATCGGGGCGTCGACGCCTTCGGACACCGTGACGTAGCGCCGCCCGTCCGGGGAGAGCGCGATCGCCTCTCCCTGGGGTGCACGGAGGTCGGCCGGCGCGGGTGCGCCGCACGGGGTCCGCGCCAGCGCGTCGGTCAGGCTCTGGTCGGTGGGCCAGCGGTGGACGGCGACGCCACTGTAGGTCCGGACCACCACCACACCGGCGGACGCCGACGCGTCGGCCGCCGTGACCTGGTCGGCGAGCTCGTCGAGACCGCTCAGCTCCTGGAGCGTCCGGGCGAGCCCGCCCCCGGGAGGTCGGGCCAGCTCGCCCGTGCGCTCCAGCGTCGTGGTCGAGCCGGCGGCGGCGGTCGCGCCCCCCGGCGCGCGATAGATCACAGCCGGCGCCCGGGCCTCCTTGGTCACCACGACGAGATCGCCGGACCGGTCGTCGACGAGGAGCGCCTCCGCGTCGTGGCTCCCGTCGGGGTAGCGCAGGCGCACGAGCGCAGCGGGCTCGGAGCTCGCGGTCCGACCGGGGCCCGGGGGCGGCGGCTCGGG
>BTUT01000165.1:0-6736 GCA_045862935.1 Acidimicrobiia bacterium | reverse complement strand
GTGAGCGGGTTGTCGACCACCCCCGACTGGGTGCGGAGCCAGTCGAGCCCCACGAAGTCGTTCAGGTGCGCGCTCCACGGGACCGTGCTCACCGAGCCCAGGTCGATCGGCGCGAGCTCGAGTCCGGCGCGGTCGTGCAGGGCCCACACGTGGTCGAGGCGGTGCCGCGGCGCCACCCCGTCGATCGGGTAGCTCGGTGTCGCGAGCAGACCGGCGGCGCGCATCGGGACGAGCGCGGCCAGGTACTCGTCCGTGTCGCCGAGACGCTGGTCCTCGCTGGCCGGGTCGCGTGCGTGCCAGTGGATCAGCGAGGCGCCCGCGTCACGGCACCGCAGGGCGTCGCCGGCCACCTCCTCGGCCGAGATGGGGACGTGGGGGTTCACCCCGCGACCCGCGCCCTCGTTCAGCCCCACCTCGATCATCACCGCGTCGCCCGGCAGCGCCATCGCATCCCCTCTCGACGATCCGTGCGCGTTTCTACTCGCACGGCGTAGGTTTGGGCGCATGAGGTTCGGCGTCTTCTACGAGCACCAGGTCCCCCGTCCCTGGGAGGAGGGCGACGAGCGTCGCGTCTTCGAGGAGGCGCTCGAGCAGGCCGAGCTGCTCGACCGTGCCGGGTTCCACTCGATGTGGCTGGTGGAGCACCACTTCCTCGAGGAGTACAGCCACTCCTCCGCGCCCGAGATCTTCCTCGCCGCGGTCTCCCAGCGCACCACGAACCTGCGCCTCGGCCATGGCATCATGCACACGCCGCCGAACATCAACCACCCGGCGCGCCAGGCGGAGCGCATCGCCACCCTCGACATCGTGTCCGGCGGGCGGGTGGAGTTCGGGACCGGCGAGGGCTCGGCGGCCGCTGAGCTCGACGCGTTCGGGATCGACCCCGACGCCAAGCGCGCGATGTGGGACGAGGGCTTGCGGCTCGCGCTGCGCTGCATGACCGAGGCGCCGTTCACCGGCTTCGCCGGCGAACACGTGTCGATGCCGCCCCGCAACGTCGTGCCGAAGCCGATCCAGAAGCCCCACCCCCCGGTGTGGGTGGCGTGCACGCGGCGCGACACGATCCACATGGCCGCCCAGCGGGGCATCGGGGCGTTGAGCTTCGCGTTCTTCGATCCCGAGGAGGCCCGCGCCTGGGTCGACGACTACTACACCACGCTCGCCGAGGAGGGGGTGCCGATCGGCGACGCGGTGAACGCCAACCTCGCGTGCGTGACCGGGTTCATGTGTCACACCGACAGCGCCGAAGCCGTGCGCCGGGGTGCGGAGGGGTCCAACTTCCTCGGCTACTCCCTCGGCCACTACTACGTGTTCGGGCACCACCGGCCGGGAGCCACCGACCTGTGGGCCGACTACCAGGCCCGGCGCACCGAGGTGGGCTACGACCCCGAGGTGGTGCAGCTCGCGGCCGCCAACGAGGACCGACTCGGCGCGAAGGTGGTCGAAGCCGGGACGAGCGGGCTGCGCGGCGCCATGGGCACCCCCGAGCAGATCCGCGAGTACTTCCGCCGCTACGAGGAGTGCGGCGTCGACATGCTGATCCTCTCCGCGGCCGCCGGACGGAACCGCCACGAGCACATCATGGAGAGCTACGAGCTCATCGCCCGCGAGGTGCTCCCGGAGTTCCTCGAGCGCGACGAGGCGCACCAGCGCGAGAAGGAAGCCCGCCTCGCGCCGGTGATCGAGCAGGTGATGGCCCGCAAGCCGCCGTCCGATCACCCGCCCCTCGACCCCGACTACGTCATCCCCGCCTACCCGCGCCAGACGGCCGTCGACGACGCCACCGGCCACTTCAGCCGGTGGCTCGACGAGTACCGCGACCGGATCCTGCGAGGCGAGGACGTCTCGAAGCGCCTGGCCTGACTCGCCGCGCGCCGCCGCTCACCGGCGGCACCGCACCCACCCGTCTCCCGGCCGAGCCGGGGACGCGATCTGGACGCCCCGGCCCGGGCGGACGGAGCCCGCCCGACTGTCGTAGCGTGCGGCCCCATGACCGCGACCTCCCGCATCGGCCGCACGATCGCCGAATCGACCCCGACGTATCCCACCCCTACCCGCGCCCCCGACGGCGCGCCGAACGTGTTGATCGTGCTCCTCGACGACACCGGCTTCGCCCAGCTCGGGTGCTTCGGGTCCGACATCGACACGCCGACGTTCGATCGCCTCGCCGCGGGCGGCCTGCGCTACAACCGCTTCCACGTCACCGCCCTGTGCTCACCCACGCGAGCCGCGCTCCTCACCGGCCGCAACCACCACGCGGTGGGGATGGGGTTCCTCACCGACGTGCCCACCGGGTTCCCGGGCTACAGCGGCCGCATCCCCACCAGCGCGGCGGCACTCCCCCGCATCCTGCGCGATGCGGGGTACAACACGATGGCCATCGGCAAGTGGCACATCGCCCCGACGTGGGACCAGTCGCAGGCCGGGCCGTTCGACCGCTGGCCGATCGGTCTCGGGTTCGAGCGCTACTACGGCTTCCCGGCGGGCGACACGAACCAGTGGGCGCCGAACCTCGTCCGCGACAACACCTACGTCGAGCCGCCGCGGACCCCGGAGGAGGGCTACCACCTCAACGAGGACCTCGCCGACGAGGCGATCCGGATGATCGGCGAGCAACAGCAGTCCACGCCGCACCGGCCGTTCTTCATGTACTACGCGCCGGGCGCGATGCACGCCCCGCACCACGCCCCACCCGAGTGGATCGACGCCTACCGGGGCCGCTTCGACGAGGGCTGGGACGTCTGGCGTGAGCGCGTCCTCGCGAAGCAGCGCGCCGAGGGCGTGATCCCGCCCGATGCCGAAGCGACGCCGCGGCCGGCAGGGATGCCGGCGTGGGTCGACCTGCCCGCCGAGGAGCAGCGGCTCTACGCGCGCCAGATGGAGGTGTTCGCCGGGTTCCTCTCCCACACCGACCACCACCTGGGCCGCGTGATCGACTTCCTCGAGGAGCTGGGGATCCTCGACGACACGATCGTGATGGTCTGCTCCGACAACGGTGCGAGCGCCGAGGGCGGCCAGCACGGGTCGTTCAACGAGCACACCTGGGCCATGGGTCAGGAGGACGACCTCGAGGTCTCCCTCGCGCGCATCGACGAGCTCGGCGGGCACCGGTCCTACGGGCACTACTCGTGGGGCTGGGCGTGGGCGGGCAACACCCCGTTCCGCATGTGGAAGCGCTACACGTGGCTGGGCGGCGTGCGCACTCCGTTGATCGTGCACTGGCCCCACGGCATCCCCGCGGACTCGCGCGGCAGCGTCCGGGGGCAGTTCTGCCACGCGATCGACCTCGCGCCCACGGTGCTCGACGCGGCGGGGATCCCGGCACCGGCGACCGTGGGCGGTGTCGACCAGATGCCGATGCACGGCGCGAGCCTGCTCGCGTCGTTCGGCGACGCGGGTGCGCCGGCCCGGGAGGTGCAGTACTTCGAGATGCTCGGGTCGCGTGCGATCGTCGACGGCCGCTGGAAGGCGACCACGGATCACCTCTCCCAGGGCGTCCCCGACGAGGACGTCCTCGAGGGGAGCCGCGACCTCGCCACCGACCACTGGGCGCTGTTCGACCTCGACGCCGACTTCGCCGAGGCCCGGGACCTCTCCGGCGAGCACCCCGAGGTCGTGCGCCAGCTCGAGGACCTGTGGTGGCGCGAAGCCGGACGGTTCGACGTGCTGCCCCTCGACGACTCGCTCACCGGTCGCGTGGTCGCGATGGAGCCGTCACCACACCCGCCCCGCTACCGCTGGATCTTCCGGCCGGGAGTGGCGATCGCCGAGGCGGGCACCCCGCCCCTCGCGGGGGGCTACCGGCTCGTGGTCGACGTCGACCCCGTCGACGATCGCGTCGAGGGCGTGCTCTGCGCGCAGGGCGACTGGAGCAACGGCTGGGCGCTCGTGGTGCGTGAGGGACGGCTGCTGTACCTCCTGAGCCGCTACGGCACGCCCTTCCGCGTCGAGGCCACCACTCCGGTTCCCGCGGGCGCGACCCGGCTGGGGATGGAGTACACGCGCGAGGACCCCGGCGGCGGTGTCGCCCGGCTGCTCGTCGACGGGACCACCGTGGGCGAGGGCCGCATCGCCAAGGACCTGCCGTTCCGCTTCCAGATCGGCGGCGCGCGCCTCTACCTCGGCGTGGACCGCGGCTTCCCGGTGAGCGACGACTACCGGCCACCGTTCCCGTTCTCCGGGCGGCTCCACCGCGCGGTCTTCGAGCTCCCCGCGCTCGCGTTCCTCGAGGACCAGAACCCCCGCGACACGATCCGCACCCTCCTCGCCACCGACTGACCATGATGCGTCCCTCACCCCCGCGCCGCGAGGGGTGAGGGACGCACCGTCGGACTGTGCGTCCCAGGGGCGCCAGCCGGTAGAACCTCCGGGATGAAGTTCCGCCGACGGGCCCGTCTCGACGTGGGACAGATGGAGGACCGGCGCGGGGCCGGTGGGGGCCTGGGGGGCCTCGGGGGCCTCGGCGGGCTGGGGGGCGGACGAGGCGACGGCCTCGGACGCGGAGCGGCGATCGGAGGCGGCGGTCTGGTGGGCGTGCTCGTGATCGTCGTGCTCGTGGTCCTCTCCGTGAGCGGCGGGACCTCGGGCCGGCTCGGACTGGGGAGCGGCTCCGACAACACCGAGCTCGCGCGCGACTGCCGGACGGGCGCGGACGCCAACCAGGACGACGACTGCCGCATCGTCGCCGTGGTGAACTCGGTCCAGGAGCACTGGAGCGGCGCGCTGCGCGGTTACCGCGAGGCGCCGACCGTGCTCTTCGAGGACCAGGTGTCGACCGCGTGCGGCACGGCATCGTCGGCGGTCGGGCCCTTCTACTGCCCCGCCGACGCGCGCGTCTACCTCGACCTCGGCTTCTTCGACGAGCTGCGCTCCCGGTTCGGCGCGCGCGGTGGACCCTTCGCCCAGGCCTACGTGGTCGCTCACGAGTACGGGCACCACGTGCAGAACCTCCTCGGCGACCGCGCGCGCGCGAGCGGCGGCGACACCGGACCGCGTTCGGCCTCGGTGCGTCTCGAGCTCCAAGCCGACTGCTACGCGGGTGTGTGGGCCGCGAACGCCGTCGACACCGAGCTCATCGAGGAACTCACCAACGACGACATCAACGACGGGCTCGACGCGGCCGCCGCGGTCGGTGACGACCGCATCCAGGAGCAGGCTCGGGGTCGGGTCGACAAGGAGTCGTGGACGCACGGCTCGTCCCGCCAACGCCAGCGCTGGTTCACGATCGGCTACCGGTCCGGTGACCCGAACGACTGCGACACCTTCGCGCCGGACGCCCTGTGACAGCGCCGCCGGGCCAGGCACGGTGGAGCGGCGCGAAGATGGCCCCGTGACGCAGCCCACGCACGATCTCGTGATCCGCCACGGCACCGTCGCCGACGGCACCGGGGGACCGCTCCGGACAGCCGACGTGGCGATCGATCGCGGCCGCATCACCCTGGTGGGTGAGGTGCCGGCCCGCGGCCGTGAGGAGCTCGACGCGACCGACCTGCTCGTCGCGCCGGGTTGGGTCGACGTGCACACGCACTACGACGGTCAGGTCAGCTGGGACTCGCGGCTCGCGCCCTCGTCGTGGCAGGGGGTCACGACCGTCGTGATGGGCAACTGCGGTGTCGGCTTCGCACCGGTGCGCCCCGACAAGCACGAGTGGCTCATCGAGCTGATGGAGGGGGTCGAGGACATCCCCGGCACCGCGCTCCACGAGGGGATCACCTGGGAGTGGGAGACCTTCCCGGAGTACCTCGACGCGCTCGACCGATCCCGCTTCGCGCTCGACGTGGGCGCCCAGATCCCCCACGCGGCGCTGCGCGGCTACGTCATGGGCGACCGCGGCGGTGACCACACCGAGGTCCCGACCCCTGACGAGATCGCGCACATGGGCGCCATCGCCGCCGAAGCGATCCGAGCGGGCGCGCTCGGGTTCTCGACGTCGCGCACCGTCAACCACAAGTCGAGGTCGGGCGCGTTCACGCCTTCGCTCACGGCGACCTCCGACGAGCTCCTGGGAATCGCGCGCGCGATCGGGACCACCGGCGCGGGCGTGTTCGAGGTGGTGGCCGACCTCGACGACCTCGACGGCGAGGTCGCGCTGGTCCGGGCCATGGCCGAGACCAGCGGGCGACCGCTGTCGCTCACCGTGCTCCAGAAGTCCGGAGTCCGCTCGGAGGAGTACCGCCGGGTGCTCGCGCTCATCGAGGCGGCTGCCCGTGACGGCGTCCCCCTGCGCGGGCAGGTGCCCACCCGTCCGGTGGGCCTCATCATGACCCTCGCGAGCCGGGTCCACCCGTTCGTGGCCTCGCCGACCTTCACGGCCCTCTCCGAGGAGGCGCCACCCGAGCGCGACGCGCGCCTCGCCGACCCCCGAACCCGCGCCGCGGTCATCGCGGAGTGCGAGGCCGCAGCGGCATCGAGCCCGCTCACGATGTTCGGCGCCGCGTTCCCGCTCGGTGATCCGCCGCGCTACGACCCCGATCCGGACGACGACGTCCACCGCGTCGCCGCGCGCACCGGTCGATCGGTGTTCGACGTCGCGCTCGATGCCCTCCTCGCGCGCCGCGGCACCGGCGCGCTCTACGTCCCGGTGATGAACTACGCCGACGGGACGATGGCGGCCACGCACGAGATGCTCACGCACCGCTACACCGTCCCCGGTCTGGGGGACGCGGGCGCGCACTGCACGCTGATCTGCGACGCGTCGATGCCGACGTTCATGCTCTCGTACTGGGCGCGCGACGCA
>BTUT01000164.1:5597-6768 GCA_045862935.1 Acidimicrobiia bacterium | reverse complement strand
CGGGGCGGGCGGTGGGCGGGGCGTGCGCGAGCGACGCGTTCTTCCCGTTCCCCGACGGGCTCGAGGTGGCGGCGGCCGCGGGGGCGACCGTGGTCGTCCAGCCCGGCGGCGCGCTGCGCGACGACTCCGTGATCGAGCGGGCTGACGAGCTCGGGCTGGCGATGGTGTTCACCGGCGAACGCCACTTCCTCCACTGATGGTCTGCCGGCGCGCACTGAGCGCGGGTCGGGGCGACCGCCGGGGACGTGGGGCTTCCGTGCGAGTCGGGAGCGAACGATGGTGCTGATGCCCGGAGCGCCGGTCGCGGAAGCGGTGTTCGCGGATCTCGCGCCGCGCATCGCCGCGCTCGTCGCCGCTGGGCACCGGCCGGGGCTCGGCACGATCCTGGTCGGCGGCGACGACGCGAGCGCGCGCTACGTCGGCATGAAGATGCGCAAGGCCGAGGAGCTCGGCTGGGGGTCGCCCCACCTCCACCTCGGCGACGACGCGACCCAGGCCGACGTCGTCGCGGCCGTCCGTGAGATGAACGACGCGGACGACGTCGACGCGTTCCTGGTGCAGCACCCGGCACCGCCCCACATCGACTACGACGCCGTGCTCATGGAGGTCGACCCCGACAAGGACGTCGACGGGATGCACCCGTTGAACATGGGTCGTCTCGCCCTCGGCGTGCCGGGTCCGATCCCGTGCACGCCGGCCGGCATCGAGGCGCTGCTCGCCCACTACGAAGTGCCGGTGGCGGGGCGCAACGTGGTCATCCTCGGTCGCGGCATCACGCTCGGCCGCCCGCTCGCGCTGCTCCTGTCGGCGAAGCGGCCCACGGCGAACGCGGCCGTGACCGTCGTGCACACCGGGGTTCCCGACTGGCCCGAGTACACGTTGCGGGCCGACATCGTGGTCGCCGCGGCCGGCGTGCCGGGGATCCTCCAGCCCGAGCACCTCACGCCGGGCGTGGTGGTGGTCGGTGGTGGGGTGCGCTACGAGGGCCGGAGGCTGCTCCCCGACGTCGACGAGGCGTGCGAGCAGGTGGCCGGGTGGATCACCCCGCGGGTCGGCGGCGTCGGGCCGACGACGATCGCCATGCTCTTCCGCAACGCGGTGGAGTGTGCAGAACGGCGAGCACGACCATGAGGACCGAGCGGCGAGCGACCCGTGAGCGACGTCGGGTATC
>BTUT01000164.1:0-5497 GCA_045862935.1 Acidimicrobiia bacterium | reverse complement strand
CCGGCGTCGAGCGAGCGCGACCATGAGGACCGAGCGGCGAGCGACCCGTGAGCGACGTCGGGTATCCCGGCGTCGAGCGAGCGCGACCATGAGGACCGAGCGGCGAGCGACCCGTGAGCGAGGGTTCGCGTGAGCGCGGTGCCGGAACGATCGATCCCGCCGCCGGGCGCGTGCCCGGTGTGCGCGACGCCGGTGGCCGACGTCACCGAGCGGTGCCCGGAGTGCGGCTACGACCTCGCGGGGATCCCACCCCGGCCGAGCGCGTACTCTCGCGGCGCGCTGGTGTGGACGATCGCCGGGTTCGTCGTGATCTACGTGCTGCTCGTGACGGCGGTCGCCCTCGCCAACTGAGTCCACCCCACCACCGCCTCCCCGAACAGGAGTGTTCGGGCGTGACCGTCCTCGCCGAGCTCCTGGTACGCCACACGCGCCGGCACATGCCGACCCGGCGCGTCGCGATCGGCGAGGCCTACCTGCCCACGAGCGGGCCTGCTCACGGCGCGGTGCTGTTGGGAGCGATCGTGGCCGAGTGTCTCCCCGAGCTCGATCCCGAGCAGGCCGAGCTGGTGCCCCGGCTCGTCGACGACGCGCGCGACGGGCTCTGCGTCCCGCGGATCGCGCTGCGGTACCGGCTCCAGACCGACACGCACGGGCTCGACCGCTCCCGCCACCGCCTCCGTGAGGACGCGGGCCGTCCGGTGCTCGAGCTCGATCGCCACGGCCGGCCCGACCCGCAGGTGATCGCCGCGGTGATGGCGGCGGCCGGCCTCCCGCCCTCCGCACGGACCATCGCATTCCGGGCGATCCGGGACGCCATCCGCCGTCCCGGGGTGCTGCCCGAGCGCGTCGAGGTGCGCCGGCTGCTGCTGGGCATCCCGGGTGCGCCACCGGGCCCGGTCGGGGCGGGCTGGGCGGGTCGGCCCGGTGGCTCCGCGGGCGGGTCGGGCGCCGGCTCCGGATCGGGCTGGGGTGCGATTCCCGCCGACCAGCGCTGGGCGATGGAGGTGCTCGGCCTCGGTGCCGACGCGACCCTGGAGCGGAGCGAGGTCCAGGCGCGCTTCCGGCGTCAGGTGCGCCACATCCACCCCGACCACGGTGCGGCTCGTCATGGCGCGGCCGAGCGACTCGCCGAGCTCACCGAGGCACGGGCCGTGCTGCTCCACTGCATCGCTTCGGCGGACGCGGAATCGGCCGGATAGCGTCCGATCCATGACCGAGCCCAAGGCCCCAGTCCACGTCACGATCACCGGCGCGGCCGGCCAGATCGGCTACGCACTGCTGTTTCGGGTCGCGTCCGGGCAGCTTCTCGGCGACGACCAGCCGGTGGTGCTGCGGCTCCTCGAGATCGAGCCGGCCCTCCCGTCGCTCGCCGGGGTGTGCATGGAGCTCGACGACTGTGCGTTCCCGCTCCTCGCGGGGATCGAGGCGACGAGCGACCTGAAGACCGCGTTCGACGGCGCCTCGTGGGCCCTCCTCGTGGGGTCGATCCCCCGCAAGGCGGGGATGGAGCGCGGCGACCTCCTCAGCGTGAACGGCGGCATCTTCGGGCCCCAGGGGCAGGCGATCAACGCACACGCCGCGCAGGACGTACGGGTGCTCGTCGTCGGCAACCCGTGCAACACCAACTGCCTCATCGCCCGTGAGAACGCCCCCGACGTGCCCGCCGACCGGTGGTTCGCGATGACCCGCCTCGACGAGAACCGCGCGCGGTCGCAGCTCGCGCAGAAGGCCGGGGTGCCGGTGCGCAACGTCACGAACATGGCGATCTGGGGCAACCACTCGGCCACCCAGTTCCCCGACTACGCGCACGCCCGCATCGACGGCCGCCCGGTGCCCGAGGTGATCCACGACGAGGCGTGGCTCCAGGGCGAGTTCCTGGAGACGGTGCAGAAGCGCGGCGCGAAGGTGATCGAGGCGCGCGGGGCGTCGTCGGCCGCGTCGGCCGCGAACGCCGCGATCGACTCCGTGAACTCGGTGTGGCGCACGACGGTCGCCGATCACTTCCACTCGCTCGCGGTGGTGAGCCGCGGCGAGTACGGCACGCCCGAAGGCCTGCAGTACGGCTTCCCGGTCCGCAGCACCGGCGACGCGTGGAGCGTCGTCGAGGGCCTCGAGCACGACGCGTTCGCCCAGGACCGCATCCGCATCACCACCGAGGAGCTCCTCGCCGAGCGCGACGAGGTCCGCAGCCTCGGCCTCATCTGACCCCCTGTTTGGACGTCTTTCGGTGTCAGGGCGCCGGAAAGCGTCCAAACGGTGAGGTGAGCCAGCGGTCGACGGCGTCGACGAAGCGCTCGGGCGCGTCGAGCTGGGGGGCGTGGCCGATGCCCTCGAGCATCTCCACGTCGAGGCGGGGGTGGCGTCGCGCGAGCGCGTGCGCGCTCGAGACGTGGATGAGCCGGTCCCGGTCACCGAAGACCAGGAGCCCGGGGCGCGACGTGAGCGCGACGGCCAGATCCCGGTCGAGGTTGCGGGTCATGTACCAGAACAGCGAGCTCGCCGCGTCGGCGTAGGCCCGGGCGGCCTCCGGGAACGCCATCCGGTCACGGGCGATGTCGACGAAGCCCTGGCGGACGCCGGGGTCGAGGGGGCCGCGCTCGAGCACGACGTCGAGCGTGCCGTCCACCAGGCCCTCGGGCCCGAGCTGGTTCGCGCGGGCCGCGATGAGTCGCTCGCCCAGCGTCGGGAACAGCATGGGCGCCACGAATACGCCGGCGCGCATTTGGGGGCTGCGGAGCCCCGCGGCCCGCACGGCCGGGTTCACGAGCACCATCGCCTCGACGAGGTCAGGTCGCCGCGCGGCCACCTTCACGGTGATCGCGCCTCCCATCGAGTTGCCGGCGACCACCGACGGTCCGAACGCATCGAGCGCCGCGATCACCAGGTCGGCGTTGCGGGTGAGCGTCGCCGCGCTGTCGAGGGCGCGCGTGTAGCCGAAGCCACACAGGTCGACCGCGGTGACCGTCGCCCCGCGCCGGTCGGCGAGCGCCTGGCCCACGGTCAGCCACGAGACCGTGTTCGCGCCGAGACCGTGCACGAGCAGCATCGGCGTGGCTCCGTCCGCGCGCCCCGTGGAGTCACGTCCGGCTGCCGGCTCCCAACGGCGCACGTGCACGTCGAGCCCGTCGAGATGGATCGTGTCGACGTGCCCGGCGCTCATCGTCGTCCAGGATACGGCCGCCGGTGGCTGCGTAGCCTCGGCGCATGCAGTGGCGCGCGTCCGACGAGGGTCGCCACGACGGCACCCCGGGGCTGGAGGGCTGGACGTTCGAGTTCGGCCACGGGAGGACCTCGGGCCGGGTGCGGCTCACCCTCGATGTCGTCCACGGCCGGGCCGCCTTCCTCGCCGACCTCTTTGTCGGGGGACAGGGGCGCATCGTGGTCGCCGACGAGTCGGTGCCCGTCCCGCGCGCGGCCGCGGGGCTCGAGATCCGGGCCGAGGGCCTCTGGGCGTCGATGACCTGCGAGACGCCGTTCGAGCACTGGTCGCTCGGTCTGGAGGCGTTCGGCCTGCGGATCGACACCGGCACCGCGGCGGGTGCCGGCGCCGCGGCGGGCGCGGCGGGCGGCGGTGACACCGACGCCCGTGATGGGATCCCGGCCGGCGACCGGGGGTCGTGGGCCGAGCTGCGGGGTGAGCGGCTCCCGGTGGGGTTCGACCTGGAGTGGGAGCTGCGGGCGCCGCCCACTGCGCTCGCCGACGGGGCCGGGTACACACAGCGCGGGGTGTGCTTCGGGGACGTGCTCGTCGCGCGTGAGCGGATCGCGCTCGACGCGCCCGCGTCGCGCGAGCACTGGTGGGGTGGTCCGCGGCGGCGCTCGGGGCTGCGAGACTGACCCGATGGACATCGAGCAGGGAAGCCTCGTGGCGATCTTCACGGCGCCCGAGTCGGGAGCGCCGATGCAGGCACGCGACGAGGTCGAGGCCGTCGCGGGGCGGGGGCTCGCGGGTGACCGGTACGGCGCGGCGACCGGGAAGTACTCGGGATCGCGCCTCCCTGATGCGCAGCGCGCGGTGACGCTCATCGAAGCCGAGACCCTCGAAGCGGTCCGCGACGAGTGCGGCGTCGAGCTCGGTGCCCACGAGACCCGTCGCAACCTGCTCACCCGGGGAGTGGCGCTGAACGACCTCGTCGGGGTGACGTTCCGGGTGGGCGACGTCGAGCTGCGCGGCGTCGACCTGGCGACCCCCTGCTCCTACCTCGAGTCGCTCACCCGGTCCGGCGTCCTGCGCGCGCTGACCGATCGCGGCGGCCTGCGCGCCGAGATCCTCGTCTCGGGCACCCTTCGCATCGACGATCCCATCACCGTCCCCCACCGTTGAGATGCGTCCCACAGCCGCGTATGTGAGGCGCTGAGACGCATCTCGGTTCGTGGTGCTCTCCGGCTGGTGGTGCTCTCCGGGCTCGTGGCGCTCCCGGGGCTCGTGGGTGTCCGGCTCTCAGTCCTCGAGCGTGATCCCGAACCGGTCGGTGTAGAAGCGCAACGCGCCGCGGCGCTCCGCACGGTCCAGCCCGAACGGCGCGAGGTCGTAGACGACGGTGCCGTGGCGCCCACGCGGGTGCGCTGCGACGAAGCCGTCCATGGCCGCGCGTACGTCGGGGGTCATCGGCTGCTCGGCGAGCTCGTAGATCCGGTCGACCATGCCGCGCTCGTCGGCCATGAACTCGTCGAAGCGCACGTCGATCGACCGGTCGGGTGGGAGCGCGCCCCGGTCCCGGACGCACGCTCGGAGCATGGCCTCCAGCCGCGGTCCCCAGTGTGCTCCGAACGCCGCCGGATCAGGACGGGTCATCATCATGCGCGCGCCGTAGCAGACCATGGTCGTCATCGACGCGGTCACGGCGACCGGGTCGCGGTGGGTGACGACGAACGTGGCGTCGGGGAACACCTCGGCGAGCACCGGGAACTGCTCGAGGTGCTGGGGGGACTTCAGCACCCATCGCTCACCCCCGCGGAGGAACTGGCAGCACTGCAGGACCTTCTTCAGGTAGCGGTAGGACGAGGTCTGGTCGTGCGCTCGGTAGTACGCGTGCCACGACGGCACGAGCGCCGTGGTCTCCATGAGCATCGTGGAGAAGTCGATCATGAGGAGCTGGACCTCCTCGTGGACGTGATCGACCGTCATCTCGTGCATCCGGTTGAAGTAGGGCAGGGCTGCGTGGAGGAATTGGAGGCCCGCCTCGGTGCGCGCCCAGCGGGGATCGGGCTCACCCGGTCCCGGTTGCTCGCCGACGGCCAGCACGGGCTCGAGGCTCTCCCAGTACGGCAGCGACCGCAGCGCGGGGTCGGACGACATCAGGTTGTGCAGGTGGGTGGTGCCCGTGCGGGGGAGGCCCACGATCATCACCGGACGCGCGATCTCGAGGTCGAGGATCTCGGGGTGGCGCTTCACGAGGTCCTCGACCCGGAGCCGGTTGCAGAGCGTCTTGACGATCTGGCTGTGGGCGTTGAACCGGCCGAGCGCGGAGAGGCCTGCTTCGCTGCTCAGCGAGCC
>BTUT01000163.1:0-6796 GCA_045862935.1 Acidimicrobiia bacterium | reverse complement strand
GATGCCGATGCCGGAGATCACGAGCGAGAGCCCGCTCACCGCGGCGATCAGGATGCCCACGAGCGTGGCGATCCCGAAGACGCGGATCACCTCCGCGGGTGCGGGCACCGCGTCGGCACCACGCGTCGGATCCTCGCCGGTACCGGATCCGGGGCCCGCACCGGCGCGGGGATCGGTCTCCGGGGGCTCGGGTGCCGGCAGTCGACGACGCGCGACCACGAGCACGGATCCGACGACCACCAGGAATCCCGCGGCGCCGATCGCGCCGAGCTGCTGTCCACGCTCGGCCGGGATCACGCTGAAGCGGGTGCTGTCGGCCTGGATCTCGGCGAGCGGTGCGAGTCGGTGGTACTCGACCGGGAGCACCAGCTGGGAGATCTTCAGCCCGTTCACCTCGGTCTCGCTCGTGCCGCGCTGCACGAGGTTCTCGTTGCGCCCGTGCTCCGCCCAGTAGACGAAGGTCGGGATCAGGTTGAACAGCATCACCGCCACGATCGCGGCCGCGGCGATGGCTCCCGAGGCGAGCACTCGGGTCCGGCGGCGGGCGACGAAGTCCACGATCGCCACCGCGACGAGGAGGGTCAGGGTGATGGCGGCGTAGTACGAGCCGGTGGACGCGAGGGCGGCGCATCCGAGCAGCCAGAGCAGCGCCGTGCGGTTCCGGAACGAGACCCGCCAGCCCCGCTCGGTGTCGCGCGCGACGGTGAACGGTGGTGCATCGGAGACCACGCGCACGAACAGCAGTGCCGCGACGGGTACGACCCAGTACGCCGAGAGGAACAGGTGCGCGGAGCCGCGGGCGAAGTGGTAGGGGAGGAAGGTGAACAGCAGGGCGACGGTGGCGCTCACGAGCCGCGAGCAACCGAGCCGCCGGGCGACGAGGAAGGCGGCCACCGAGGTCGTCACGAACGTGAGCAGGAAGAACAGGTTGACGGTCGTGAAGGCGTTGCCGGTGACCCAGCCGATCACCTGGAGGATCACGAGGTTGAGGTTGTCGAGACCCTGGGGGAACTCGTGCAGCTCCTGTCCGAATGGGTACCCGAGGCTCGAGTTGGTGAGGAACCAGCCGTGGTCGATCGCGCCCTTCGTGATCATCAGGTAGAAGGGCGCGTCGGGCGCGTAGGTGAGTGGGGGCGCGTCGGGTTGGAGGTAGACGAACGGGATCCCGAGGCTCGCGTCCCAGAGGCGGTAGACCACGGTGAGGAT
Source organism: Acidimicrobiia bacterium (assembly GCA_045862935.1). Lineage (GTDB taxonomy): Bacteria > Actinomycetota > Acidimicrobiia > IMCC26256 > PALSA-555 > CAIUKV01. The sequence continues at coordinate 5,590 of BTUT01000163.1, read as the reverse complement.
GCCCAGCGCCGCCAGGGCGACCAACCCGGCGTCGATCACGAGCTGGCGGGTGTGCCTCGTCTTGCGCACGTCCGCCACGGCGGCGCAGGGTAATCGCAAGCGCCGACTACCGTGACGGCAGCCGTGCCGATCGGGCTGCGCCCGGAAGGGCCCGGAGGGTGACGGCGGGTGATGAAGGGGGACCGATGGCGACGACCGAGCCGGAAGCGCCGTTCAGCTACGACGTCGACTTCTTCACCGGGCAGCCCTATCCGGTGTGGGCCGAGGCCCGCCAGCGCTGCCCGGTCATCGCGTCCGACGGGTCGGTGATGGGCGTCGACCGGCCCACGTTCTCGGTGACGCGCTGGTCCGACGTCGAGACCGTGCTGCGCGACGGTGAGACGTTCTCGTCGTCGATCAACGCCGAGCACATCGGGCGGTTCATGGGCGACCTGATGCTCGCGATGGACGGGCAAGAGCACCGCGCGTACCGCCACCTCGTGGCCCACGCGTTCCGGGTCTCGCAGCTCGAACGCTGGGACGGTGCCCTCGTGCGCCCGACGATCGAGCGCCTGCTCGACGCGATCGCCCCGCTCGGGCGGGCCGACCTCGTCGCCGCCGTCACCAGTCGCTACCCCGTCCAGGTGATCTGCGGCATCGTGGGGGTGCCGCTCGAGGACAGCGAGCAGTTCCAGCGCTGGGCCGAGGAGATCAACACCGGGCCGCTCAATCCGGAGGTCGGCATGGCCGCGTCGCGGGCGATGCGCGCGTACCTCGAGCCGATCGTCGAGGCGCGCCGGGTCGACCCGACCGGCGACCTGATCTCGGACCTCGTGCACGCCGAGATCGAGGGTGAACGCCTCACCGACGAGAAGATCTACGGCTTCCTGCGCCTCCTGCTCCCGGCCGGCGCGGAGACCACCTTCCGGGTCATGGGGAACGCGCTGGTGGCGCTGCTCACCGTGCCCGGGCTCATGGCGCGGGTGGTCGCCGATCGCACGCTCCTCGCCGCCGTGATCGAGGAGACGCTGCGCTGGGAGACGTCGGTCACCCAGGTGAGCCGGGTCGCCACCGCCGACACCGAGATCGGCGGGTGCCCGGTCCCGGCGGGGGCGGCGGTCAGCGTGGTGGTCGGATCGGCCAACCACGACGACGCCCGCTATCCCGACGCGGAGACCTTCGACGTCGACCGTCCGCTCCAGAACCACATGACGTTCGGGACCGGCCAGCACCAGTGCCTGGGGATGCACCTGGCGCGCTTGGAGCTGAGGGTGGGCCTCGACACGATCCTCGATCGCCTGCCGGGGCTGCGCCTCGACCCCGACGCGCCGCCACCGATCATCCAGGGGTTCGCGTTCCGTGGTCCGGATGCGCTCAACGTGGTGTTCGACGCGTCGTAGCTACGCGAGGTCCTTCGCGTAGCAACGGGACTGCGGCGCGTCGCGGTAGGAGCCGTAGCTCTCGATGGGGGTGTAGCACTCGCTCTCGTAGAGCGCCATCGCCTCGGGCTGGCGGGTGCCGGTCTCGAGGACCAGGCGGACGTAGCCGATCTCGCGGGCGCGCGCCTCCAGCGCGAGCAGGATGGCGCGTGAGACCCCGCGCCGGCGCCACGCGGGAACGACGTACATCCGCTTGATCTCGCCGGTCGTCGCGTCGTAGCGGCGGAGCCCTCCACAGCCCACGGCGGTTCGGTCCGCCCAGGCGACGAGGAACTCCCCGTCGGGCGGGGCGAGGTGGAGCGCGGTGAGCCCGTCGGGGTCGGCATCGGGGACGCCGTAGCGTTCGAGCAGCTCGCGCCACTGCGCGAGGACGAGCTGCGAGCCGACCACCGACTCGATCGTGTCCGAAGCGATCGTGACGCCGGCGCTGGCGGCCCGCTCGCGGATTGCCGGGTCGCCCGGCTCGCGACGCTCGCTCACTGCCGCGGGCTCGTTCACTGCCCCATGAACATGCGCCACTGCTCGAGGCTGTGGATCCGGAACACGTAGTTGTGGCGGCGGGTCTCGCCCATCGACGCGGACGGCTCGGCGCTGTAGAGATGGCCCGGGTACAGGATCGTCTCGTCGGGGACGGTCGCCAGGCGTTGCGTGAGGCTCTCGTACATCGCGTCCGGGTCGGCGCCGGGCAGGTCGGTGCGGCCGCAGCCCTCGAGGAACAGGGTGTCGCCCGCGACGAGCTTGCCGTCGACGAGGAAGCACTGGCTCCCGGGCGTGTGTCCGGGGGTGTGGAGCAACGTGATCGGGATGTCGCCCACCATCACCACGTCGCCGCTGTCGTGCAGCGCGAGGTCGGAGTCGGAGATGCCGGTGGCCCGCTTCACCCACTCGGCCTCGGGCCGCTGCACGTGGACGGTGGCGTCCACGTCGGTGCGACCCACGAGCTCGCGCACGCCCTGGATCGGGTGGCCCATGAGATCGCCCCCGAGGTGATCGGGGTGCCAGTGCGTGCCGAGAACGCCCGTGAGACGCAGGCCGTCGGCCGCGAGCACCTCGACGAGCTCGGCGACGCCGTACGCGGGATCGACCACCACCGCCTCGCCCTTCTCGCGGTCGCCGATCAGGTAGACGAAGTTGACCATCTGCTGGGCGATCATGTCGCCGCGCGCGAAGTCGCGACCCGAGAGGAGCTGGCGGAAGTAGAGGCGGTCGCTCACGGCGCGGGTGTCGCCTCGTTCGGAGCGGCGGCCATCTGGCCCATGACGTCGATGAACCCGTCGACGTTCGCGGTCTTGCCGGTCACCATGTCGCGCATCAGGCCCGTGCCGCCGGGGAACTCGGGCGGGACGTAGTGCTCGAAGCCGTCGGACTCCATCGCGTCGGCGATGCTCGCCGCGCAGTCGGCCGCCGGGACGAACGGACCCTCGTAGAGCGCAGGGTCGTTGCCGGGAACGTCCCAGATCTCGGTCTCGATCGGGCCCGGGAGCGCGAGCTTCACCTCGACGCCGGTGCCGTGGAGGTCGATCGCCATCGATTCGCTCCATCCGGCGAGCGCGAACTTCGACGCGCAGTACGCCGCTTCGTGGGCGATGCCGATGCGCCCGCCCATGCTCGACACGAAGACGACGCAGCCACGGCCACGCTCGAGCCAGCGGGGGAGGAGCGCCAGGGTCATCCGCACGGGCGCGGTGAAGTTCACCCGCATGGTCTCGTCCACGAGCTCGGGGGTGAGCCGCGCGACGGGGATGCGCTTGGGGATGGCGGCATTGTGCACGACGGCGTCGACGCCGCCGAACGCCGTCCAGGCGTCGTCGACGAGGGCCACCGCGCGGTCGAGGTCGGCGAGGTCCGCCGCCCACGAGCGCGACTCGGGAGCGTGGACGCGGCACTCGGCCAGCACCTGCTCCAGCCGCTCGCGGCGCCGGGCGACGAGCCCCACGGTGGCGCCGCGCGCCGCAAGCATCGGGGCGAGGGCCGCGCCGATCCCCGACGAGGCACCTGTGACGAGGATCGTCGAGCCGGCGATGTCCATGGTGTGGCGGATCCTTGACCTGCCCGGTCGGTCGGTCGGGCGCGTCGGGCGAGGGCGGTTCGAGGCCGGACCGTACCACCGTCCGCACCGTGGCCCGGCTCCTCGTCGGGCACGTGTCCGGCCCCTCCTCGGGCAGGCGGCTCCTGGACGCACGCTCACCTCGACCTCACGAGCCCTTCACACGTGCCGTCGACGCTGTGGTCGGACACGAGCCGGCGCGGTGCTCGCGTCCTCGATCGAAGCGAGGTTTCCCGATGCGGAGAACCCGGAGCCCCGTCGTGGTGGTCGCGGTCTGCACCGTGGCGATCGCGGGGCTCGTCGTGGTCGGGCTCGGCATCGGGATCGCGAGCGCGGACGGTGGGAGTGGGCGTCCGGCCCTTCCCGAAGCACGCGACCCGGCGTGCGTCCTCCTCCAGGCGCGCGCCGGTGAGGTTCCCGGCATCCAGGCCAGGATCGAGGCCCACGTCGACGATCTCGAGGCCCGGATCGCCGGGACCCGAGACCCAGGGCGCCGGACGCGGGTCGCAGCCCGACTCCAGCCCCGCATCGACCGGCTGCACGAGCTCGCGGCGGCGCTCACGGCACGAGCCGCGGACGCCGCGCGGCGTTGTGGAGACCGGCACGCCTGAGCGCGCCGCGTTGGCGGTCGCGCTCCGCCGCGTGGTCGAATCGCCGGCGTGTCGACGACCGGCGAAGAGGCGGAGGCGAGGCTCGGGGGAGAGACGGGCGAAGCGGCGGAGGCGGCTCTCGAGGGAGAGGCGCGTGCTGGTGCAGGCGTGGGCGGTGTGGACCGGGCCGCACCCGTGGCGTACGCGTTCACCCACCGCCAGATCCAGATGGTGCTGATCGGGCTGATGTCGGGGTCGGCCCTCGCGGCGCTCGACCAGACGATCGTGGCGACGGCCCTGCCCCGGATCGTGGGGGACTTCGGCGGGGTCGACCAGCTGGCCTGGATCGCGTCGATCTACCTGTTGACCTCGACGGCCGCGATGCCCCTCGTGGGCAAGCTCAGCGACATCTACGGGCGCCGCGCGCTCTTCCAGGCCTCGATCGTGGTGTTCATGCTCGGCTCGCTCATGGCCGGGCTCGCGCAGTCCATGGGCCAGCTCATCGGCGCGCGGGCGGTCCAGGGGTTCGGCGCGGGCGGGCTCGTGGTCCTGAACTTCGGCGTGCTCGCGGACATCGTCGCCCCCCGCGAGCGGGGCAAGTACCAGGGCTACGTCGCGTCGGTGTGGGCGCTCGCGAGCGTGCTCGGCCCGGTCATCGGCGGGTTCTTCGTGGATCACCTCACGTGGCGCTGGATCTTCCTCATCAACCTGCCCGTCGGGGTGGCCGCGCTCCTCGTCACCTCGGCGGTGCTGCACCTTCCCCGCCGCGAGCGCACCACGGTCCCCATCGACTACCTCGGTGCTGCGCTGCTGGTCGCCGCGATCGTGAGCCTCCTCCTGGTCACGGAGTGGGGCGGTGAGCGCTACGACTGGTTGTCTCCCGAGATCGTGGGGCTGCTCGCCGTCGGGACCGGCCTCGGCGTGTGGTTCGTCCTCGTCGAGCGCCGGGCACCCGACCCGATCATCCCGCCGCGGCTGTTCTCCATCTTCACCGTGCGGGTGAGCGCGACCGCGGCCACGATCTACGGGATGCTCATGTTCGGGACGATCCTGTTCGTTCCCGTGTACTTCCAGATCGTCCGGGGCGACACCGCGACCAGTGCCGGGCTGCTGCTGCTCCCGCAGATGATCGGCATCCTCGTGTCGACCATCTCCACCGGGCGGCTGACCACCCGCACCGGTCGCTACAAGATCTTCCCGCTCGTGGGCCTGGGCTGCATCGCGGTGGCGTTCCTGGTGCTCTCGCAGATCGAGCCCGACACGCCGGTGTGGATCGCGATCGCGTGCATGTTCGTCACGGGCGCGGGAATCGGCATGACGAACCCGGCGATGATGCTCGCGGTCCAGAACACCGTGCCCACCGACGACGTCGGCACCGCGACCTCGATGATGACCACGGTGCGCTCGATGGGCGCGTCGCTGGGCGCCGCGGTGTTCGGTGCCGTGCTCAGCGCGCGGCTCACCGACGCCCTCGCCTCGAACCTCGGCCGGGCGGCGCGCGGCATCGACCCCGCGCTGCTGCGGCCCGGACGACT
>BTUT01000162.1:0-6805 GCA_045862935.1 Acidimicrobiia bacterium | reverse complement strand
GATCCTGTGGTTCGGCGCGGAATGGCTGGATCCCGTGATGTCGATCTTCATCGGCGGGCTCGTGATCTGGTCGGCGTGGGGGCTCATGCGCGACACCCTCAACGTGCTGCTCGAGGGCGTGCCCCACGACCTCGACGTGAGCGAGATCGAGGAGTCGCTTCGCCACAGCACGGGTGTTGCCGCCGTGCACCATCTGCACGTATGGGAGCTGGGCTCGGACATGCCAGCCCTCTCGGCGCACGTCGTTCTCGACGACGTGCGGACGCTGCACGATGCACAAACGCGTGGAGACGGGCTCAAGGAGATGCTGGCCGATCGGTTCGGGATCTGGCACGCGACGATCGAGCTTGAGTGCCACGAGTGCGATGCGATCGAGCACGAGAACAACGGAGGACTGCATTGACACCCGAGATGAGTCGACGCGGCTTCCTCGCCGCAGTCGGGAGCACTGCCGCAGTCGCGGCGATCCCGACGGCGGCGTTCGCGGCCCTCCCCGACCAGGAACGGGCGATCTCGCCGTTGGTGGTGTCGAGCGACCTCTACGCATCGCCGGAGCCCCAGCGCGTTGCGTTCGCGGTCGCCGTCGGGAAGAGGTACGCGTCCTTCACCGATGCTCAGGTTGCATTCGGCCCGCCTGGAGTGACGGAAGGCACGGTGGTCGACACCCGGCTCTACAAGAAGGGTCTTCCCCGGGGTCGAGGTGTGTACGTCGCGCACGCGACGTTCCCGACGCCAGGCGCATGGAACGCCCTGCTGCTCACACGCGGCCGGCGGATCCCCTTCGCCGTCCAGGTCAAGGACGCGCCGGAGGCCCCGGTGATCGGCACCCAAGCCCCGCGGAGTCCGTCACCCACCGCGGCGGCAACGCTCGGCGTGAAGCCCATCTGCACCAGGGCTCCCCAATGCCCGCTGCACGACCAGCCGCTCGACCAGCTCATCGGCACGGGTGCCCCGGTCGCCGTCATGTTCGCGACCCCGGCGCTCTGCCAGACCGCATACTGCGGGCCCGTGCTCGACCAGTTGCTGGACCTGCAAGATCAGTACGCCGAGCGAGTGCGGTTCCACCACGTCGAGATCTATCGCTCGAACCGTGGTGCCGACGTTGCGCCCACGGTTGCCGCATGGGGACTTCCCAGCGAACCGTGGATCTACACCATCGACGGCGACGGGATCATCCGTGGACGCCTCGACGGCGCATTCGGCAGCGAGGAGATCGCGGCCAACCTCGATGCACTCGTGCGGTGACGCCGTCGGGCGCGCTCGATGAGGAGCTCAGCAACGACAACGTGTAGTGTCAACGCCGATGGCTGCACCGCACTCCCCGGGCAACGAGGAACGGACCAATGTCTCCGACGGCGATGCGCGATCAGACCCCACCGCCTCGCCCCGGGGGTCCGAGCCGCCCAGCGGGCACGCGCTGGGCGGCCAGAACAAGGGCACACTGGTGGCATTCGCGATCGTGAGCGGGGTCGTGTTGCTGTTCGTGATCGTCGGCGCCATCCTCCGGGCTGTGAACTGACGTACGGTCGATCCGAGAGAACGCCAGTTCCCGCGCGCCTCTGTCGTGAGCTGGCGCGCGCCTTCACGCAGGTTGTGTCGAAGGTGTCGTCGCGTCAGCGCGTTACGGGGAGGTCCCGGTGCGCCCCGCGATCTCGAGGTCACCCGTAACGTCGACCCGGTCGACGGGCCCCAGTCGGATCGTCGCCCGAATCTTCCACGACCCGGAGAGTGGGATTTCCAGGCCCGGTGACAAGAAGTGGCCTGGGCCCAGCTCGCGGAGGGGCACCTCGAGGGGGGGAAGGGCACGTTCCGGAAGCGAGATCCGTACCTCGACGGCATCCACACCCAAGGGTGCACCGTCGGGTGAGTACGTGTTGACGTGGAGATCGTTGGTGCCGGCCCGGCCGGGTGTCGCCGCGATGTCGAGCGTGACCTGACGGGCGTTGATCGTCGCGCGCGACTCCCGCGCGACGTCCCGCGTTCCGGCGGGTGGGGCTGCGTTCACGAGCAATGCCGTCACCACGAGCACGAGCGCACCGAGGCCAACCTCCATCCAGACCGATCGACGCAGCCTCCCGATCTCACGAGCCTCCTGCGATTCGCAGGCGCGCTCGTTGTCGGACACACACTCGTCGACATCGATCGCAGCCCCGGTGACCGTCGGTAGCTCGGCGCCGCCGGCCCCATGCGGAACGGGGAAGACACGGGCAGTGATCTCACGGCTGAAGCTGGCCACGACCAGCATCACGGCGAACACGACGAGCTTCACCGTGAGGATGCGCCCGTACTCCGCATCGCGGAACGCTTCGAGACCTCCCACCACCCGCCAGGTCTGGAATGCCCCAGTGACGAGCAGCGCGCCCACGCACCACAGCGCCACCCGCGAGAACCGAAGGCTGGCCGACCGGAGCTCCGTGCACGTCCGGGCCCGCAACACGACCCCTGCCAGCAGGACGAGGCCGCCCAACCACACCGACATCGCCCCGACGTGGATGCCGTCGGCGAGCAGCGCAAGGCGCCGGTAGTCGCCGGTCGATGCATGGCCGGCGAGTCCCGGCGTGAAGACCAGGGCAGCACCCACCGCCCCGGCAACCGCGGTCCACCACCGCGGCAACGGACGCGACAACGCCGGTCTGCGGTCGAACAGGACCCGGAGCAGCACGAACGCGACGCCGAGCAACAAGAGACGGGCCAGCCACACGTGCCCGAACCGTGTATCGATGATGTCGCGGGTCACTTCGGCATCGACGACGGCATCGAGACCGCTGCCCGCCGAGTACGCACCGAAGAGGGCGGCACCCACGACCGTTGCCGTGAACAGTCCGATCCAGCCTGCTGTGACGACCCGGCGCGCGAATCGAGCGTCGCGCGCCCGCGGCCAGATCACGCTCGCGAACGCGGTGCCGCCGACCAAGAGCGCCATCGATGCGAATACGACCCAGCGAGCGATCGCCCAGCCAATCGCCACGCTGGGATCGGCCTTGGCGCCTTCGAGGAGTCCGCGAGAGACGGCGCGCACGTCGCGGTCCGTGGCACTCGCGCTTCCTACGTGGAACGTCCAGGTGCCCTGGATGTTGTGGGTGTCCTCAGAGATCGCTCGCCAGGTCACGATGTACGAGCCGTCCGCGAGCTCTTCGGTGATCGGCAGGACGAGCCGGTCTGGTGCCGGCTGCTGCAGGTCCCCGGTGGACACCCGGTCACCATTGCTGTCGTAGACGACGACGCCACCGAGCTTGATGTCGACTCCTTCGGTGAACCAGATCTTCACCGATCTCGGCGATGCGTCGAGCACCTCGGCAGGAGCGGGGCTGAACGCGGCTACCTCCGCGTGCGCGCTGGCTGCGCTGGCGAGAGGGCCGCTCAGCAACAGCAAGGCCACGCCCACCGAAGCGAGTGCGCGACCAACGACCTGGCCGCGCCGACCGGTTCGTGCCTTGGCATTGCAGGCGTTCCGAGGCGTCCCGGCGTTCCGCGGCGTCATCGTCCGCGCCCCTTCCTGCGCGCGGGGTCCCGTGGTCTCGTCCGTCGGCAGCATTGATCGTCCGGCAGACCCGGTGGTGGTCATCACGGGAGGTGCACCTTCGGTGTTGGTGAGTCGTCGCCCACGGCGGCGCCATCCTACAAACGACAGCGTGTCGGAGTCCGTCGTGGCGCGCCTCCCGATGCCTCACACCATGACCTGCGCAGCGCAGGAGCTACGGGTCCGGTATGGACCCTTGCCTCCGATCATGCGACGGGTCACAGTCGGTGCCTCCGGGAGTGAAGGAGCACCATGACACGTCGTGCGTTCGGTTCGATCGACAGGCTGCCGTCTGGGCGCTGGCGGGCCCGGTACCGCGATGCGACAGGTCGGGCCCACTCGCGGATGTTCAAGACCAAGGCGGACGCGTCCGTGTTCCTCTCCACCATCGAGACGGATCTTCTGCGCGGCGACTGGAACGACCCGCGGCTGACCGGAGTGCCCGTTCGGGACTGGGCGCAGCAGTGGTTCGAGACCACGGCTCACCTGAAGCCGAAGACGCGCGTCGAGTACGAGGCGAACCTTCGAAATCACGTCTTGCCGTTCTTCGGTGACAAGCCGGTCGGCGCGGTCGATGTGATCAGCGTTCGCCAGTTCGTCTCGTCGCTGCGCGCTGATGGGCTCGAGCACGGCACGGTGAAGAAGGCCAAGGCCGTCCTCTCGATGGTGCTCGGCTCTGCGGCGGAGGCAGGCGCGATCAAGGCCAATCCGTGTGCCAACGTCAAGATCGGTCGCGCGGCGCGACGCGAGATGGTGTTCTTGAACGCGGACGAAGTCGAGGCGCTGGCGGACGCGATCGTCGAGCCCTACGGAACGCTCGTGCGGTTCGCCGCGTACTCCGGCCTCCGAGCGGGGGAGATCGCCGCCCTCCGTGTCGGGCGGGTGAATCTCATGCGCCGCCGGGTAGAGGTCGCCGAGTCACTCGCGATCGTTCCTCGCCAAGGTCTGGTCTTCGGCCCGACGAAGAACTACCAGCGCCGAACGGTGCCCCTGCCGGCGTTTCTCACCGACGAGCTCGCCGAATACCTGGCTCGCGAGGGACGCACAGGGCGGGACGATCTCGTGTTCACGTCGCAGCAGGGCGCGCCACTGCGCCAGCACCACTTCTACTGGCGGTACTTCAAGCCCGCCGTGCAGCGCGCCGGCCTCGACGTGCAGCCACGCTTCCACGATCTCAGGCACACGTGTGTCGCGCTGCTCATCGCCGAGGGAGCGCACCAGCTCACGATCATGCGCCGCCTCGGGCACTCCTCGATCCAGGTGACCCTCGACACCTACGGCCACCTCTTCCCCGAGCTCGAGGAGGACGTGACCCAGCGGCTCGACGCCGTCGGCCGCGCTGCTCTCGAGCGTCGCGCCGGCTGATCGCTGTGTCATGTGGGTGTCACGCCGCATGGCGGTGAGCGACCGAGATACCCGCTGATCAGGCACAACGTGCGGTGGCGGAGGGAGTGGGATTCGAACCCACGGTAGGTTGCCCCACACACGCTCTCCAGGCGTGCCGATTCGTCCGCTCTCGCATCCCTCCCGAGGGCGGGCATCGTACCGGTCGAGACCGCTCGTGGCGCCGGGAGCGACGACGGGACCCGCGGGTAGGCTCGCTCCGCGGACCGTGCTAGGTGGGGAGCTCGTGGTGCCCTGTACCCCAAATCCACGCACGGGGGGCTGAATCCCCGCCCGAGGCCCGGACCGCGTCACGCACGACCTGCTCGACGGTGTCGAGGGCCGGGTCCTGCGCAACGGAGTCCCGCGAACCGAGTCAGGTCCGGAAGGAAGCAGCTCTCAGCGGATCGCCCCGTGTGCCGCAGGGAAGCTTGGTCTGAGCCGGCGAGCCGGAACCGACGGGTCGCGGACGAGTCGACGGCGGGTGCACGGTCCGCATCCGAGCGCAGCTGCACCCTCGGGTCGGGTCACTCCAGCTCGCGCGGCACGACGAAGCGGTCGAGGTTGCCGACCCCCTCGGCGACGTCCGCCCACGAGCCCCCGAACCCGAGCACCGTGAGCGCGGCGGTCGGGTACTGGCGGCCGAGGCGGTCGAGGGCGTCGGGGTCACCGCCGCCCGCCAGGGTCAGCGCGACCTCGTGGGTCGTCGGGTTGTGCCCGACGACCATGAGCGTGCGCACCGCATCGTCGACCTCCCGCACGAGGTCGACGACCGTGTCGGGAGCAGCGAGGTAGAGGTCGCGGGTCACCACGAGGGCGACGTCGTCGGGGAGCCCGAGCCCGGCGACGGTGTCGCAGGTCCGGCGCGCCGAAGAGCACAGCACGAGCTCGGGGACGAGGCCCTCGGCCCGGAGGAAGGCGCCGATCGACCGCGCGGCACGGCGGCCGCGGTCGTTCAGGGGCCGATCATGGTCGCGCACCCCCGGATCGGCCCAGGACGACTTCGCGTGACGGAGCAGCAGGAGCCTGCGCACCACGTCAGGTTGCCACCTGCGATCGGCCGGCACCATCGGTCGCTGCCGCCCGGGGTGCCCGGGCGGCCAACGCGCGCATCGTGGCCAACCCGTCGCTGGACCGCAAGTACCGCCCGCAACGGTTCGCGGAGCTCGTCGGGCAGGAGCACGTCACGCACGCGCTCCGCAACGCGGTGCGCGACGAGCGGGTGGGCCACGCGTACCTGTTCAGCGGACCTCGGGGGACCGGGAAGACCACCACGGCACGCCTCCTCGCCAAGGCCCTCAACTGCACGAACCTCGGCGCCGACGGTGAGCCGTGCGGGGAGTGCGAGCACTGCCAGGCCGTCGCGGCGGGCACGTTCATCGACCTCTTCGAGCTCGACGCCGCGTCGAACAGGGGTGTGGGTGACACGCGTGAGCTGCTCGAGCGGATCGCGTTCCGCAGCGCGACCGGCGGCAAGAAGGTCTACATCCTCGACGAGGTCCACATGCTCACCGACGCGGCGTCGAACGCGCTGCTCAAGAGCCTCGAGGAGCCTCCCGACCACGTGGTGTTCGTGCTGGCGACCACCAATCCCGAGCACGTCCTGCCCACCATCCGCTCGCGGACCCAGCACTTCGAGTTCACGCTGCTCGGGACTGAGCAGCTCGCCGCGCACCTCGCCGACATCTGCGCGCGCGAGGAGGTCGACGCCGACCCCGAGGCGCTGGCGATCGTCGCGCGGGCCGGGGCCGGCTCCGCGCGCGACGCGCTCTCCCTGCTCGACCAGGCGCTCGCGCACTCGGCCGGACGTCTCGACGCGGCGGAGGTCGCCGGGCTCTTCGGTGGGTCACCGTTCGAGCTGCGCGTCGCCATCCTGCGCGCGATCGGCGATGGCGATGCCGC
>BTUT01000161.1:0-6830 GCA_045862935.1 Acidimicrobiia bacterium | reverse complement strand
GGCCTGTGGGTCGTACCGGGTGGAGGAGGCGACGCCCTCCCCCAGCAGGCCGACGAACACCACGTTGATCGCGCGCAGGTTCGGGAGCAGGGAGCGCCGGATCGCGAGGCCCGCCGCCTCGGGAACGAGCTCGCCGAGACGCTCGACGGTGAGCGTCCGCACCATCCACTCGTACCAGTCGTCCCGCCAGGTCCACAGGCCGACGTTGGCGTCGGGTCCCTTGTCCCCCGACCGCGCCCCGCACACCGTCCCGAGCGGCCCGGTCGCGGGGAGTCCACCGGCGGGGGGTTCGGGGTGCCGAGCGCGCGGCGGGTCGGGCGCCGACCACCCGGTCGCCGGCCGCGAGGGGGCCGGCGCGGGCGCGACGAGCTCGCGGGAGCCGTCGGGCAGGACCACCGCGTGCTCGGCCGCTCCCACCGGCACGCGGCCCGGCCAGTACACGCCGTAGGCGGTGGCGTCGGTCGGGGGGGTCGTCGTGAAGAACCCCGCGTAGCTGGCCAGCGCCAGCTCCACCACGGCGTTCGAGAAGCGGCGTCCGACCTTCTCCCGATCCCGGTCCTTCACGGTCACCCTCAGCTGCGCGGTGGCCTGCGCGTTCGTGGGCGCGTCGTCGCGGTCCGTGCGCAGCAGCTGGACGTCGACCTCGCCGAAGCCCTCGGACCCACCGAGCAGGTCGAACAGCAGTGCCTGCGCCCGCGCGGCCTTGGCGTCGACGTCGAGACCGGTGATCACCATCGTCATCGTGTTGCGATAGCCGCCGTCGCCGTTCACCGCGACCTTCAGCGTGTCGGGCGGAGGAGACCCCGCCACGTTCGCGATCTCCACTCGGTCACGACCGACGGCGCGCAACGCGATCGAGTCGAAGTGCGCGACCACGTCGGGGTTCGCGTAGGCCGGCTCGGAGATCTCGTAGAGGAGCTGCGCGGTCACAGTGCCGACGGTCACCGCGCCCCCCGTACCCGGCTGCTTCGTGATGACCGACGATCCGTCGGCTGCGACCTCGGCGATCGGGAACCCCGGGTACCCGGGCGCGAGCTCGACGAGGAAGGGATAGTTGCCACCGGTGCACTGCGGGCCGCACTCGATGACGTGCCCGGCCACCACGGCGCCCGCGAGCGCGTCCCAGTCGTCTCGGGCCCAGCCGTGCCACCACGCCGCCGGTCCGACGACCAAGGAGGCGTCGGTCACGCGCCCGCACACGACGACGTCCGCGCTGGCGGCGAGCGCGCGAGCGATCCCCCACCCTCCCAGGTAGGCGTGCGCCGTCACGGGTTCCAGGCCCGACGCACCGAGCGGCTGACCCGTGTCGAGGTGGACGAGCTCGACGCCGCTCGCGTGCAGCCCCGGGAGCCGATCGAGCAGGTCGTCTCCCTCCACCACCGCGACGCGCAGCGCCAGACCCAGTGCCGCCCCGAGCTCGTGGAGACGCTCGGCGAGGCCCGCAGGGTTCAGCCCACCCGCGTTCGTGACCACCTTGATCCCCCGGTCGAGGCACGGACCCAGCACGGCCTCCATCTGGCGCAGGAACGTGACCGCGTACCCGAGCGACGGATCGCGTCGCCGGGCCTTGGCGAGGATGAGCATGGTGAGCTCGGCGAGGTAGTCGCCGGTGAGCACGTCGATCGGGTCCGCCCCGGCGAGCATCTCGGACGGTGCGGCGAGGTGGTCGCCGTAGAAGCCCGAGGTGTTCGCGATCCGGATCGGGCGCGTGGCGGGCTCGGCGATCACCGCGCGCCTCCCTCGGCGGTGCTCCCGGCACCCGCCGGCGGGCGTCCGGCGCCGGGCGGCCCCGCGAATGCCTGGGCGATCGTCAGCCACTGGAGCGCGACCGGCCCCTCCGCGACGAGCCCGGTGTCCGCCGGGTGCCGGCGCTGCGTGGCCACGAGGCACAGGTCGAGGGCCGGGCCGGTCACCCGGTTCCCGGCGTCCTCGGGACCCCAGGTCCAGAGGTCCCCGTCGGGAGCCACGAGCTCCACCCGCACCGCGACATCCGGCTCGGTGAGTCCCTGCGCCCGGAAGCTGTTCGGCAGCGCGCGCACGCTCAGGTGCGCGATCTGACGCAGCGCGCGCGTGGCCGGCCAGCCGGCGCCCACGGTGTCGGCGATGTCGTGGCCGTGGGCCCACGTCTCCATGATCCGCGCGGTGAGCGACGCGGCCGCACTCATGTCGGGCCCGTACCAGGGGACGCGCGCCGACGGATCGAGGTCGCGGTACACCCGGTCGAGCTCGCGGCGCGCCCGGTCGACCCACGCGCGCAGCTCGGAGGGTGTGAGGTGGCGGTGCTCGCGCGCGACCCGCTCGGTGATGCGGTCGGCATCCGGTGGCGCCGCGTCCCGGGCCGCCTCGAACGCCACGCGGTCTCGCACGGCCAGCACGGTCATGTCGTCGAAGTACGCGAGGTGGCTCACCTGGTCGGCGATCGACCATCCGGGAGCGGGCGTGGGCCGCGCCCAGTCACCGTCCGCGAGCCCGTCGAGCACCCCCCACAGCACGGCGGTCTCGAGCGCGAGATCGTCGGCCAGCGCCCCGAGGTCGACGGGCACCGCGTCTACCGGCCTTGCCAGCGCGGGGCCCGCTTCTCGCGGAACGCGCGCGGGCCCTCTTGGGCGTCCTCGCTGCGGTACACCGGCTCCCAGATCGCATCGGCCGCCGCCAAGGCGGCGTCCGATCGGCCGACCGCCGCGCGGTACACCATCTCCTTGCCGGCCATCACCGACAGCGGTGCATTCGCGGCGATCGTCTCCCCCATCGCCTGCACACTGGTCCGCAGGTCGGTGAGGGGCACCACCCGGTTCACCAGCCCGACCTCGTACGCACGGCGCGCGTCGATCGGCTCGGCGGTGAGGAGGAGCTCGAGCGCGACCCGGGGCGGCACGAGCCAGGGCAAGGGCATCGCCCAGGGTGCGCCCCGCCCCACCTTCGGTTCGGTGATCGCGAACCGCGCGTGCTCCGCGGCCACGCAGAGGTCGCACATCTGCGCGAGGAGGAAGCCGCCCGCGTACGCGACCCCGTTCACGGCGGCGATCGTGGGCTTGCGGAGGTGGACGTTGCGCCCGAAGATCGGGACGAAGTCGGGTGGCGGCACCTGGAGCCCGGCCTCGGCCATCTCCTTGAGGTCCCCTCCCGCGCAGAACGCCCGCTCACCGGTGCCCGTGAGCGCGAGCACGCGCGCCTCGTCGTCACCATCGAAGCGCGCCACCGCGTCGAAGAGCCCGGCGCGCACCTCGGCGCCGAGCGCGTTCGCGGCTTCCGGGCGGTCGATCGTGACCCACGCGACCGGTCCGACGCGCTCGTAGCGCACGGCCGCGCCGCTCACTCGTCGACCTCGAGCCGCACCAGCACGTCCCCGGCCTCCACCTGGTCTCCCACCACCACGCGGACCTCCGCCACCACCCCGTGCGACGGGGCGCGGACCGCGTGCTCCATCTTCATCGCCTCGAGTGTCACGAGCACCGATCCGGCGTCGACCGTGGTCCCGACCACCGCGTGGACCGCCACCACGGCTCCCGGCATGGGCGCCACGAGCGACCCGGGAGCCTCCTCCACCGCCGGCGCGGGATGCCGCGGCACTCCCCGCAACGTCAGGGCGTGACCACCTCCGTCGACCGACACCACGTCTCCGACGCGCTCGACGTCGAGCCGCACCCGTACCCCGCGGGCCTCGAGGTCCACCCGGTCGGGCGTCGCGGCGTGCACGACGATCTCCTCGGGCTGCCCGTCGACCCACGCAGTCGCTTGCCCGATCTCGGCACGGACGTCGACCGCGAGGTCACGATCGCCGTGGCGGTAGCGAACGGGCTGCGAAGCCGGACCCACGTTGCGCCAGCCACGCGGGATCCCCCCGGGAACCGGTGAGGCGGCCCGAGCGGCCATCCCGGCCGCCACCGTCGCCGCGATCGCACTCCGCACGACGTCGTCCTCCGGAGGAGCCACCACGAGCGACGCCGCGGGGTGGCGGTCGAGGAAGCCGGTGTCGGTCCGTCCGGCGAGGAACTCCGGGTGCGTGATCACGCCGACGAGCAGGTCCCGGTTCGTGGGCACACCGTGTACCCGGACGCCGCGCAGTGCGGCCGCGCACCGACCGATCGCTTCCGCCCGTGTCGGGCCCCACGCGACGACCTTCGCCAGCATCGCGTCGTAGTGCGGGCTCACGACCGAGCCGTCGTCGTAGCCGGCATCCACCCGCACCCCATCGAGATCGACGGGGATGCGACACCGGTGCAGGGTGCCGCTCACCGGGAGGTACCCACCCGCGACGTCCTCCGCGTAGAGCCGCACCTCCACCGCGTGCCCGTTGATCGATGCGGCGCGCGCCTCGGCCGGCAGGGGCTCGCCCTGGGCCACCCGGAGCTGGAGCGCGACGAGGTCGAGACCGGTGACCAGCTCCGTGACCGGGTGCTCCACCTGGAGGCGCGTGTTCACCTCGAGGAAGAAGAACTCCCCGTCGGGGGTGAGCACGAACTCGACGGTGCCCGCGTTCGTGTACCCGATGGCGCGTGCCGCGCGCACCGCGGCGTCGCTCATCGCGGCGCGCAGCGCCTCGTCGACCGCGGGTGACGGTGCCTCCTCGACGATCTTCTGGTACCGGCGCTGGATCGAGCACTCCCGCTCGAACAGCGAGACCACGTTCCCGTGCTGGTCGCCGAGCACCTGAATCTCCACGTGACGGGGGGCCTCGACGAAGCGCTCCAGGAACACGGTCCCGTCACCGAACGCGGCTGCCGCCTCGCGAACCGCCGACGCGACGGCGTCGTCGAGCTCCCCGGCCGACCGGACGACCCGCATGCCCCGCCCCCCACCGCCGAACGCGGCCTTCACGAGGAGCGGGTAGCCCACCTCCGCCGCGGCCCGCGCTCGGGCGGCGGGTGACCCGTCGGGCGCCACCACCGCCCCGGGGAGGACGGGCACGCCGGCGGCCGCCATGCAGGCCTTCGCCGCGACCTTCGAGCCCATCTGCTCGATCGCCTCCGGGGGCGGGCCGACGAACACGAGCCCCGATGCCTCGCACGCCCGGGCGAAGTCGGCCCGCTCCGACAAGAAGCCGTAGCCCGGGTGCACGGCGTCGGCGCACGTGCGCGACGCGGCGTCGAGCAGCGCGTCGGCGCGCAGGTACGTGTCGGTCGGGGTCACGCCGGGGAGGCGAACAGCCACGTCGGCTTCGCGCACGAACGGCAACCCGGCGTCGGCGTCGGAGTACACGGCGACGGTCTCGATGCCCAGGGCGCGCGCGGAGCGCACGACGCGACTGGCGATCTCGGCCCGGTTCGCGACGAGCAACCGGGCGATGCGGGTGGAGGCGGCCGGCATCCGCTACATCCGGAACACGCCGAAGCCCCGCCGGCCCTCGACCACGTGGGTGTGCACCGCCGTGAGTGCGAGGGCCAGCACCTTGCGCGTGTCGCGCGGGTCGATCACGCCGTCGTCGTAGACCTTGCCGGAGTTGAAGAAGGCGTGCGACTCACGCTCGATCTGGTCCTCCACCGCGGCCCGCTGCGCGGCGTCCGCCACCTCGTCGAACGGTCGCCCCGCCGCCTCGGCAGCCTGACGGGCCACGATCGACAGCACGCCGGCGAGCTGCTGGGGACCCATGACCGCCATCTTCGAGTTGGGCCACGCGAACAGGAAGCGGGGGCGGTACGCGCGTCCGCACATTCCGTAGTTGCCCGCCCCGTACGACGATCCCATGATCACCGTGAGGTGCGGCACCGCGCTGTTGGTGACGGCGTTGATCATCTTCGCGCCGTCCTTCACGATCCCCGCCTGCTCGTACTCACGCCCGACCATGTAACCCGTGGTGTTCTGGAGGAAGACGAGCGGCGTGTCGGACTGGTTCGCGAGGAGGATGAACTCGGTCGCCTTCTTCGACTCCTCCATGAAGAGCACGCCCTGCGCGTTGGCGAGGATCCCGACGCGGTACCCGTGGATCGACGCCCACCCGGTCACGAGGCTCGTCCCGTAGAGCGCCTTGTACTCGTCGAAGCGTGATCCGTCGACGACGCGCGCGATCACCTCGCGCGGATCGAACGGGATGCGCAGGTCGATCGAAGCGATGCCGAGGAGCTCGTCGACGTCGTGGAGCGGCTCCTCGACCGGCGCGCTCGGCGACGGCCCGAGCTTGCGCCATCCCAGATCGTGGACGATCTCGCGGCCGATGCGGATGCAGTCGACCTCGTCGCGCGCGAAGTAGTCGGAGAGTCCCGAGACGCGCGAGTGCATCGCCGCGCCGCCCAGCGTCTCCTCGTCGGACTCCTCGCCCGTGGCCATCTTCACCAGGGGTGGTCCGCCGAGGAACACCTTCGCCTGCTGGTCGACCAGCACCGAGTAGTCACACATCCCGGGCACGTAGGCGCCGCCCGCGGTGGAGTTGCCGAACACGAGCGCGATCGTGGGGATGCCGAGCGCGGACAGCTCGATGAGGTTGCGGAAGATCTGACCGGCAGGCACGAAGAGGTCGGCCTGCGTGGGCAGGTCGGCGCCGCCCGACTCCACCAGGTTCACGACCGGCAGCCGGTTCTCACGGGCGATCTCGAGTGCCCGGAGGTTCTTCTTCAGGGTGACCGGGTTCATCGACCCGCCCTTGATCGTGGGGTCCTGCCCGACGATCACGCACTCCACCCCCGAGACCACCCCGATCCCGGTCACGATGCTGGCCCCCACGTGGAACTGGGTCCCCCACGCGGCCAGGGGCGAGAGCTCGAGGAACGGGGCGTCCTGATCGAGGAGGAGCTCGATCCGCTCACGCACGGTCAGGCGCCCCCGGGCCCGGTGGCGCGCGACGTAGCGCTCGCCACCTCCGGCGCGCACGAGGTCGAGCTGCGCGCCGTGCTCGG
>BTUT01000160.1:0-6834 GCA_045862935.1 Acidimicrobiia bacterium | reverse complement strand
GACGAAGGCGAGGCTATGGTGGCGCCGGGTCGCGTGCATGAACGACGCGCCGTTGGGTCCCCATACGAACTGGTCGGTGAGCCGGAAGCCGAGCGCCCGCGAGAAGAAGTCCACGGCGTCGGCGCACGACGGCACGACGTAGAGCACGTGGCCCATCCCGACGCCCTCGGTGAGGAAGCCCGAGACGCCGGCCGGTGACACGAACTCGAACTCGTCGGTGTGTGGCCCCCAGAAGAGCTCGTGCGCGTTCCCGAACGGGTCCTCGAACCGCGCGAGCTCCTGTACGCCTCGCGCGGCGCGCTCCGGCCCGTCGACCAACGTCACGCTCACCCCGCACGACCGCACCGAGGCGACCGCCTCCGCGAACGACGCGGGGTCGGCGAGCTCCCAGCCGGCGTACGAGAACCCGTCGACCGGTCCGGGATGCACCGCGAGCCGCCACGAGTGGGCGTCGAGCTTGTAGAAGCGGGCTCCGGGCGCCGCGTCGGCCGCCCCGGGCGGTCCATCAACGGGCTGGAAGCCGAACACGTCGCCGGCGAGCACGTCCCACGCGCCGACGTCCGTCGCCTGCACGCCGACGTACCCCAGTCCGCGCATCTCCATCGTCGTCCCCCTCTTCGCGCGCCGAGCCTGTTTCGTAGCACGGTCGACGTGCCCCGGGCGAGCGAGACGGTTGGGGCGACCACGCCGGGCCGCACAGGCGGGCGCACCTGCTCGCGGTCTCGGTTGCCCCGCGCGAGCCGCTTCAGACAGGATCAAACGATGAGCGATTCGGATACGCGTCTCCGCGACATCGGGGCCGTCGGCTTCGTCGGGGTCGGCCGCATGGGCGCCGGGATGTGGCGGTGCCTTCAGGCAACCGGCGTCCACGCTGCGGTCCACGACGCCCACGCGCCCGCGACCGCAGCCCTCGCCGCCGACGGGGCGCCGGTTGCGGCTTCGGCCGCCGAGCTCGTCGCCGGGGCCGACGTCGTGATCATCTCCCTCCCCACCTCGGCCGACGTGCAGAGCGTCGTCGACGGAGCTGCCGGGAGCCTTCGTCCCGGAGCGGTCGTCATCGACACCACCAGCGGCGAGCCCGCCACCAGCCGCGCGATCGCCGCGCAGGTGGGCGCCGCGGGAGCCGCGTACCTCGACGCCGGGGTGAGTGGCGGTCCGCCGGGTGCGCTCGCCGGGACGCTCAAGATCATGGTGGGCGGCGACGCGGACGCCTTCGCCCGCGTCGAGCCGCTGCTGCACGTCCTCGGCGGCCAGGTGTGGCACTGCGGCGGGCCGGGTGCGGGGCACGCGATGAAGACCGCGCTCAACCTGTCGAACCAGGGGAAGATGCTGCTCGAGATCGAGGCGCTCCTCATGTGCGGGCGCGCGGGCCTCGACCCACGTCAGGTGGCCGAGGTCCTGGAGCTGCAGACGTGGGGGCACTTCCTCCTCGGCCCCGATGGGCGCATCCCGTTCGGCTTCGCCATCGATCTCGCGGTGAAGGACTGGGGCGTGGCGACCGGGGTGGCCTCCGAGCACAAGGTACCGATGCCGATCGCGGCGGCGTGTGCGCAGCTCATGCGCGCGGTGCGTGCGCAGGCCGGACCGGACGCGGACCTCCTCGATGCGGTGACGGTGATGGAGGCATGGGCGGGATACGACCTCGACGCGGCCCTCGGGCGCGCCACCTGATCCATACCAGCACGAGACCCCGGACGCGCCACCGGCACCACCCGCCGACGAGGCCGGGTCCTCCCGAGTCGAGCAACGAGCCGAGCCACGAGCCGGAGTCACCGAGGAGGCACACATGCGAGACGGATTCGCCGTCGTGGATGCGGACGCCCACGTGATCGAGCCCGACGACCTCTGGGAGCGCTACTTCGAACCGTCGCTTCGCGAGCGTGCGCCCCGCCACCTCAACCGCGCGTTCGCGATCGCGGTCGACGGGACTCCCATCAACACGCCCGCGGACTGGGAGCCCGGCGGGGACGACCGGCAGCAGGCTCGCCGCGACGAGCGGATCCAGGCCACCTTCGCCGAGCTGTTCCCCGAGGCGTACGCGCGCGGGTTCGATGCGGTCGCGCAGCTCGCCGACATGGACCGCGAAGGCATCGATCTCGCGTTCTTGTACCCGTCGTACGGGCTGTTCGCCACGGCGTCGAGCGACATCGACCCGTTGATCGCCGACGCGACCTGCCGGGCCTACAACAGCTGGCTGGCCGACTTCTGCAGCGCCGCACCGGATCGGCTGCACGGGGTCGGCATGGTCGCCCTCCACGATCCCGCGAGGGCAGCCCGGGAGGCGGCTCGGGTGCACGACGAGCTGGGCTTCCGCGGGGTCTTCGCGCGACCCAACCCCATCCGGGGTCGCAACCTCGACGATCGCGCCTACGACCCGCTCTGGGAGGCGCTCTCCGAGCACGGCATGAGCATCGGCCTCCACGAAGGCGGGATGCCGCCCCTCCCCCAGGCCGGGGCGGACCGACTGACGAACGCCGAGCAGAAGCACATCTGCTCCCACCCTATGGAGCAGATGGTGGCGGCCGTCAGCCTCATCTATGGCGGCGTGCTCGAGCGCTTCCCCGGGCTGCGGGTGGTGTTCCTCGAAGCCGGGTGCGGCTGGCTGCCGTTCTGGCTCGAACGCATGGACGACCACTACGAGAAGGGCCTGGCACGCGACTTCGGCGCGTCGAACGACCTCACGATGGCGCCGAGCGAGTACTTCGCGCGCCAGTGCTTCGTGTCGGCCGACGCCGACGAGCACATGCTGGGGCACGTGATCGAGGCGCTCGGTGACGCCCGGATCGTGTTCTCGACCGACTACCCACATCCGGACTCGAAGTACCCGCGCGCGGTCGAGGGCTTCCTCGCGCTCGACGGGGTGAGCGACACCAGCAAGCGCCAGATCCTCTGGGACAACGCGCTCGACCTCTACCGCATCGACCCTTCGGCGGCCGTGACCGGCTGAGCCCCCACCGATGGCCGCGGGGAGGGTGTGCGGCTCGATGCTCAGCGGCCCAGGTCCCGCCGCGCGAACGCGACGCGCGCGCCGACCAGCAGCGCGGCGGCGAGCGTGACCAGACCGCAGAGCTCGGCGACAGGCCAGCCGTTGCGCACGGGCATGCTCCCGTTCGCGAGGTGGATGGGTGCGGCCCAGCGCAGTGGCTCCAGCGCGTCGACGAAGCCCCCGACGACCTGGAGCAGGTAGGTCCCACCGAACGCCGCCGCCCCCACACCCACGGCGACCGCCCGTCTGC
This sequence comes from Acidimicrobiia bacterium, assembly GCA_045862935.1. Taxonomy (GTDB): domain Bacteria; phylum Actinomycetota; class Acidimicrobiia; order IMCC26256; family PALSA-555; genus CAIUKV01. Next base: position 3,598 of record BTUT01000160.1, on the reverse strand, counting down.
CCGAGCACGCGCCCGCCGCGAGCGCCACGAGTCCCATGACGAGCGCGACGACCATCGCACCCACCGTCGCCGCACAGAGGTCTGCCACCCCCACGTCGATGCCGACGGCCGCGCCGCCGATCAGCAGGGCGCTGAGGCTCACCACCGTCAACACGGTGAGCGACACCACGAGCGCCGCGCCCTTCTCCAGCACGACGCGGTGGCGGGCGACGGGTTGCGCGAGCACGAGGTCGAGCAGACCGAGCTCCTCTTCACCGGCGAGCACCCCCGCACCGAACCCGATGGCGAACACCGAGAGCAAGAGCGGGAACGTCAGCGAGTAGAGCTCCGCGTTGAGGAATCCGGACGCGGTCGAGAAGTCGAAGCTGGCTTCCCCACCGAAGAGCTGCTTGAGGGCGTCGGGGTAGTCCTGGAACGCCTTCGTGAGATCCGCCGAGTCGCGGATCGACGGCCACACCGCGACGATCATCGTCACGTACAGCGCGATCCCGATCGACCAGGCGATCAGGCTGCGCCGGTGATCCCGCAGCGCGCGACCCGCGATCTCAGCCCGCACCGGCCACGTGCTCCTCGTCGGTGGCCTCGTCGGTGCTCTCGTCGGCGTCGCCGAAGTAGCTCCGGAAGATCTGCTCGAGGTCGGCGGGCTCGCTCACGAAGTCGACCACGTGGTGCCTGGCGGCCTGCTTGACCAGCGCGTCGAGGTCACCGACCGCGCGCATCCGCACCGTGCAGCCTTCGCTCTCCACGGCGTCGACTCCCTGGAGCGCTCCGAACGCCGCGAGTCCGCTCGCGTCGACCGGACGGGCGAGCTCGATCGTCACCATCCGCCACGCCCGTCGCCGGAGATCCGCCACCCGCTCCACGGCGACGAGCCGTCCCTCACGGATGATGCCCACCCGGTCGCACACCTGCTGCACCTCATCGAGGCGGTGTGACGACAAGAACACCGTCCGCCCCTCGGCGGCCGCCGCGCGCAGCAGGGATTCGAGCCGCTCCTGGCCCAGGGGATCGAGCCCCTCGCTGGGCTCGTCGAGCAACAGCACGTCGGGCGCGGGCGCCAGCGCCTGGACGAGCGCGACCTTCTGGCGGTTGCCCTTCGAGAGCGTGCGGATCGGTCGGTCGAGGTCGAGGTCGAGGTCGGCCGCGAGCCGCTCGGCCGGTCCGGTGCGCTCCTCACCCCGCAGTCGCCCGAGCCAGCCGAGCAGCTCGCGGGCGGTCAGGCGGTCGTAGAGCGCGGGGCTGCCGGCCACGTAGCCCACCCGACGGTGGACCGCCACCGCGTCGGCGCGGCAGTCGAGCCCGAGGATGCGGGCCGAACCCCGCGTGGGACGGATCAAATCGAGCAGGAGCCGGATCAACGTGGTCTTCCCGGCACCGTTCGGCCCGAGGAACCCGAACACCTCGCCCCTCGCGACCCGGAGATCGACGTCGACGACGCCCCGGGCCCGCCCGTACGACTTCGTGAGGCCGATGGTCTCGATCGCGGCGCTCACGCGCCACCCCCGAGCAGCCCGGCGGCGCACCGCTTGGTTGCGCCGGCGGCGTTGGGACAAGATGCCACGAGACCGCCGACCGCCGTCCGGGAGGCCCCATGAGCGAATCGCCGAGGCCGCCTCACGATCGCGGGCGGCGGGACCCGCTGCGGGCGACGCTCGCCGCGGGTCGCGACACCGTGGAGCCATCGGACTGGGCGGGCGGACTCCCCCAGGTGGGCGGCACCGCCCCCCACGTTCGCTTCGGCCGTCGCTGGTTCAACCTCCTGTGGCTCCTGCCGATCGGCACCGTGGCGCTGGTCGTCGGGATCGCGGCGGCCCAGGAGCTGCGCACCTGGGAGCCCGTCCGGGACTTCATCGCCCGCTGGCCGGGCACCGACACCTCCCCGCAGCCGGACTACCACGGCTTCCCCACATGGCTGCGCTGGCAGCACTTCTTCAACCTGTTCTTCATGATGTTCATCATCCGGGCCGGGATCCAGATCCTCGCGGACCATCCGCGCCTGTACTGGAACCGGCACTGCACGCCCGGCACCGAGTGGTTCCGCTTCCAGGTGCCCGTGCCCCAGGACCGGCTCTGGACCGCGAAGGACGACTCGGTCAGGCTCCCGGGTTGGCTCGGGATCCCCGGCCTGCGGCACTCCGTCGGGCTGGCCCGCTGGTGGCACTTCGCCTTCGACACGGTGTGGGTCGTCAACGGCGTGATCTTCTACATCCTGCTCTTCGCATCCGGTCAGTGGGCCCGCATCGTCCCGACCTCGTGGGACGTCTTCCCGAACGCGCTCTCGACCGCGATCCAGTACCTGTCCCTCGACCTCCCGGCCAACCGGGGCTGGATCGCCTACAACGGGCTCCAGCTGCTGGCGTACTTCTTCACCGTCTTCGTCGCCGCACCCCTGGCCCTGCTGACCGGGCTCATGCAGTCGCCGGCCATCGCCAACCGCTTCCGGGTCGCCGGCCGGATCATCAACCGCCAGACCGCGCGCTCGATCCACTACTTCGTGCTCGTCTCGATGCTCGGTTTCATCGCGATGCACACCCTCATGGTCTGGATCACGGGCCTGTTGGGCAACCTCAACCACATCACGACGGGTCAGGACAGCGACTCGTGGGTGGGCTTCGTCGTCTACGCCGCCTGGATGGCCGTGGTGGTGGTCGCGTGGATGGCGGCCACCCCACTCACGCTGCGCCACCCGCGGGCCGTGGTCCGGGTTGCCCGGCGAGTGATCGGTCCGTTCATGGGGGCCATGGAGCACCTGGACCCCAGACCCGGCGAGTACACGGAGCAGGACATCTCCCCGCGGCTGTGGCCGAACGGGCGGATGCCCGACTCCGAGGCGTACGAGGCGCTGGCAAGCAACGACTTCCGTGACTACCGCCTCCGCGTGGACGGGCTCGTCGCGAATCCCGTCGAGCTCAGCCTCGACGACCTTCGTCACCTCGCGTTCCAGGAGCAGATCACCCAGCACTTCTGCATCCAGGGCTGGTCGGGCGTGGCCAAGTGGGGTGGAGTCCCCGTGCGCGCCGTGATCGACCTGGTCGAACCGCTCCCCGAGGCGAGGTGGGTGGTGTTCTACTCGTTCGCCGAGGGGGGCGACGGCGGGACCTACTACGACGTGCACTCGATCGACGGGATGCGCCACGCGCTCTCGCTGCTCGCGTACGACATGAACGGCGAACCCCTCACCGTGCTCCACGGCGCACCCCTGCGGCTCCGCAACGAGGTCGAGCTCGGCTTCAAGATGGTGAAGTGGATCGAAGCGATCGAGCTCGTCGCTGACTTCGCCGAGCTCGGCAGCGGCCAGGGCGGCTACAACGAGGATCACGAGTTCTACGCCTACCGGGACCCGATCTGACGCCTCGGCCACCGTCCGGGGATCGGACAGCAGATCCAGCACGCGGTCGCTCGACGCCTCTACGGTATGGCGATCGTCGCGTTCGTCCGTCTTCGCTCAGCGTGTCCGCGTCCCCCCTGAACTGCACCGGAGCAGCCATGCACCGTCACCGTCGCCGCACGAGCCGGTACGGCATCGCGCTGGGAACCGCCCTCACGGCGGCGGTGATCGGGCTCACCGCCGCCCCCGCACTCGCCCAGACCACCACCA
>BTUT01000159.1:0-6916 GCA_045862935.1 Acidimicrobiia bacterium | reverse complement strand
TGGTCGACCGGCGCAACACCACCCGCCAACAGCTCAACCGCCTCGCCCACCTCCTCCGCCGCGTCCACGGGGAACTCGGACCCGAGACCCTCACCGCCAGCGGCGACCGCGGCTTCGCCGTCGGCGACCGCGTCCTCGCCCGCGCCCCCAACCGTGAACTACACGTCGAGGGTGACCGTCACGCGTACGTCCGCAACGGCGCGCTCGGAACCGTGGTCGCTATCCACCCCGAGCCCCGCGACCGCGCACGGGACACCCTCACCATCAACTTCGACGGCATCGGACGCATCGACGTACCCCGCAGCTTCTTCGACCACCACCCCACCCGGGGCGGTCGCGGCGAGGTCGGGATCGACCACGCCTACGCCCTGACCAGCTACGCCGTCCAAGGCTCCACGCGAGATGTCTCGACCAGCCGCGTCGACGCCACCGCCACCCGCGCCGAGACCTACGTCGACATCACCCGCGGCCGCCACGAGAACCACCTCTACGTCACCGCCGCGACCGACCCCCTCGACGGCGAAGCCCTCCCTCGTGTGCCCCCCGCCCCCGCGGACGTCGCCGTCGCAGAACGACTCCACCGCTCCACCGGCGAGTTGACCGCCTGGGAGCTCACACGCCCGGCCGCCCAGGACACCGCCCGCGGACACGCCATCGGAATCTGAGAACCCTCGCGAAGTTCGCGACCCACGACGGGCCTACGGAGGAGATGCCCGCACAGGACCGAGGGAGACCGAGATGACAAGCCGACTGCTCGACGTCGATGCGGCTGCGCAGTACCTCAGCGTGACGCCGCGATTCATCCGTCGGCTCGTGGCCGAAAGGCGCGTGCCGTTCGTGAGACTCGGTCGGCACCTCCGCTTCGACCCCGCCGACCTCGACCGGTTCGTCGAGGCGGGGCGCGTCGACGCCGTCAGTGTGCGCCGCGCGCCGGGGGGAGCCCGCTACCGTACGTGAGCCGACCAGTGGCCCTTGTCCGAGCGGCCACTCGATCACGATCGTCCGGCGATTCGCGCTCGGGCCTCTCTCGATGACGAGCGCGGTTCCGGCAAACCAACACGTTCGCTGCATGCTGCGCTGCCCACGGCGCTCGTCCTTCGACGGCTGCTCCAGCCGGAAAGGTCGGACGATGGGTTCAGTACGGCGATCGCCCAAGACGAACCGTTGGGAAGCGCGCTACCGCGATCCCCTCGGACGCCAGCGGACCAGGACGTTCGCCACCAAAGCCGACGCCCGCGCGTTCCTGGCCGCCGCCGAGACCGACGCCCTGCGCGGCCAGTGGCTCGACCCGGCCGGTGCTCGCATCACGTATCAGGAGTGGTCCGAGCAGTACTTCGCAACCGCCGTCCACAAGCGGGCGACCACGGCCGCGCGGGACCGCGCCGTCAATGACAAGCACTTCATCCCCCGAATCGGTGCACGAAGGCTGGGAACTCTGACGCCTCTCGACGCACGCGCGATCGTCGAGGAGATGTCCCGACGACTGGCACCGGCAACGGTCCGGACCAACTACGGCGTGCTGCGAACGATCCTTCGCTCTGCCGTCGACGCGGACCTCATCGCCCAGAGCCCGTGCCGGGGGGTGAAGCTCCCACCCGACACCAGGCGACGGCGATTCCTCACCGCCGATGAGTTGATCCGACTCGCGGCTGCCATGCCCGTCGAGTACCGGCCGATGGTGTTCCTGGCAGGCGTGCTCGGCCTGCGCTGGTCCGAGATCGCCGGACTTCGCGTCGGCCGGGTCGACCTCGTGCGGCGCACGCTGGAGATCGCAGAGACCTGCGCCGAGGTCAACGGCACGATCAGCTTCGCCGAGCCCAAGACCGCGGCGTCACGCAGGACGCTGCGGATCCCGGAGTTCCTCGCAGCACTGCTCTCCGAGCACCTCGAGGCCCGGGGGAACCCAGGCTCGGACTCGCTCGTCTTCGTCGCGCCCGGGGGTGGCCCGCTGCGCCGCACGACGTTCCGGCCCCGGGTCTTCCAGCCTGCGGTCCGCCGAGCCGGGCTCGACGGCATCACCTTCCACGAGCTCCGGCACACCGCGGCCGGCCTGATGATCGAGATGGGCGCCCACATCGAGGCCATCAAGCAGCGCTTCGGCCACTCGTCCATCCGCGTCACGTCGGATGTGTACGGCTCGTTGCTCCCCACAGTCGACGAGTCGATCACCGCCGCGTTCGACGACCGGTTCGCGAGCCGAATCGGAAACTCTTGTGGTGAAAATGTGGTGAACGGCGCCGTCAGCACGCCCGATTGGGGCCCGGGGAACGGCAAAACCGCTGGTCAGGAGAGTGGAGGTGATGGGACTTGAACCCACGACTTCTACGTTGCGAACGTAGCGCTCTACCGGGCTGAGCTACACCCCCGAAGGAGCGACGAGGTTACCACCGGCCGCCGGCCGAGCCGGGGCCGAAGCGCCCGCGGAGAGCCGTCTACGACCGGCCCCGTCAGCCCCCCGGGCGGTCGCGCATCGCCTCCTGGATGCGGGTGATCACCACCGCGTTCGTGAGGTCGCCCCGCGTGCGCTCGAGCACGGCGCGCAGCGCGTCGGTGCTGCGGCGAAGGCCTCCGGTGATCGCCTCGGGGTAGTCGATCGTGACGAGCATCGCGTAGACCCCCTCCACCACCGGAACGATCACCTGGCGGGACCCCACCTCCACGCGAAGCGGAACGATGTCCCGGCGGGCAAGAGGTAGGCCGCGCTGTCGACGCCGAGGTCCGCGGCACTCGGGAGCGCGCCGCCCTCGATGAACGCCAGCGTGAGCGCGGCTTCGGCGTACTCCTTCTGCGCGTCGTGGACGAAGCCCGCGTGGCGCACCGACCCCTGAGCACGGGTCGCCGCATCAACCGCGTCCAGCAGCTCGCGGGCCTCGTCGATGCACGCACGCGCCTGGTCGTACTCGCGGCGGTGCGCGGCGCGGATCGCACGTGCGCACGCACGGATGGTGCTGCGCGACGCACCGAGGGCGATCTCGCGGGCTTGATGCGTCGCCTCGAGCGCCGCACGCGCGGTCGAGCCGGCCTCGGCGATGGCCTCGGCGCGCTCGCTCACCGCCGGGGAGGCGCGACGTCAGCCGACGTTGCGTCGCAGGAGGATGACGTTGTCGCCCACCTTGGGCGCGTCGTCCTCCAAATCGACCGGGGTCGCGAACACGCGCTTGGGCGGCGCGTGGCGCGCACGGACCTGCTGCTTGAGGTGCACGAGCGCGTACACGTAGAGACCGAAGGCACCCGCCGCGAGCAGGAACAGCGCCCAGAAGATCGTGCCGCCCACCAACGCGAGCAGGAACGTCACGACCACCGCGCCGACGAGCGCCACGAGCACGTTGCGGCGGCGGCGCTGCATGGGCGAGACCCCGCCCGGCATCGGGCGATAGGCGAGCGGCGGCGCGATCGGCTGGCGAGCACCCGAACCACCCGGGACGAGCGACGGGCGCCGCCCAGCGGTCGGCCCACTCACCGGGCCGTGCAGCACCCCATCCCGGCGGCTGCTCGCGTGGCCGTGGCGCCCGAGCGAGCGGAGACCGTCCATGAAGTCGGAGATGCCACCGCTGCCCGAGGAGCTCCGGGATCGCAGGATGGGCGGGATCAGCACCGCCGCCCAGAGAACTACCAGCACCAGGATCACGAGGATGGCCACGTGGCTGTCGTTGCCCTTCGTTCGGCTGCCCTGCAAACGCCGTGCACACCGCACACGCCGTACATGCGAAAGCGAGATCCCGCGGGACCTCGCTGCACCGACCTCAGGCTACCAACGGGCTCCGGCGCCGTTCCAGGCGCGCCGTCGCGCGTCACCCCTGGTCACAGGGGAATTTACGGATTTCCCCGCGAGCCGGCTACCGGTCGAATCCGTCGGACCCGAGATCGGCCGCCGGGTCACGGCGGTACGTGCCCGATCGGCCGCCGGTCTTCTCCCACAGCGCGAGGTCACCGATCAGCATCGAGCGATCGATCGACTTGCACATGTCGTAGACGGTGAGCGCGGCGACCGCGCACGCGGTGAGCGCTTCCATCTCCACGCCGGTGCGATCGACGGTGTCGACCTGGGCCTCCACCTCGACGTGGCGCTCCTCGATCTGGAAGTTGACGTACACGGAGCCGACGAGGAGCGGATGGCACAACGGAACGAGGTTGGACGTCTGCTTCGCGGCCTGGATCCCCGCGACGCGCGCGACGGCGAGCACGTCACCCTTCGTGATCGCGCCGCTCGCGATGCGCGACGCGGTGCTCGCCTCCATGAAGACCTTGCAACGCGCGATCGCGCGGCGGTGCGTCGCATCCTTCGCGGTGACGTCCACCATGCGCGCGCGGCCGAGCGGGTCGAGATGGGTGAACTCCGAGGACGTCACGGCGCACCAGTGTAACTAGCCACCGATCTGACTCATCGACCGCGCCGGCCGGACGAAGTCCACCTGGCCGATGTGGTGCCCGGCCCACTTCGTGCCCACGGCGCGCGAGATCTCCGCGGCGAGATCGTCGTCGGAGCCACCGTCGCGCAGCAACGAGCGGAGGTCGAACTCGTCGAGCGCGAACAAGCACGTGCGGAACTTGCCGTCGGCCGTGATGCGGACGCGATCGCAGCTGCCGCAGAACGGTGCGGTGACGCTGGGGATGACCCCCACGTCTCCGACGCCGTCGCGGTAGCGGTACCGCGCGGCGGGCTCGTCGCCGTGATGGTCGAGGCCCACCGCCGACGACTCGAGCCCGAGCTCGGCGTCGATGCGGTCGAGGATCTCACGGGCGGGGACGACCTGGTCCATCGTCCACTCGCCCTGCGCGTCGAGGGGCATGAACTCGATGAACCGCACCCCGACGCCCTTGGATCGCCCGAAGCGTGCGAGGTCGACGATCTCGTCGTCGTTGACGCCCCGGATCACCACGACGTTGAGCTTCACCGGGTCGAACCCCGCGGCGAGGGCCGCGTCGATGCCGGCGAGCACGCGGGCGAGCTCGTCGCGACGGGTCAGGGCGAGGAACGTCTCGCGGCGCAGCGAGTCGAGCGAGATGTTGACCCGGCGGAGCCCGGCGGCGGCGAGGTCGGCGGCGAGCTCGGGGAGCCGCACCCCGTTGGTGGTCATGGCGACGTCGACGCCCAGCGGTGCGAGGAGGCCGAAGAGCCGGGGCAGCTGACCACGGACCGTGGGCTCACCGCCCGTGATGCGGATGGCCTCGAACCCGAAACGCTCGACGCACACCCGGGCCACGCGTGCCTGCTCCTCGTAGGAGAGGAGGTCGGACCGGTCGAGCCACGTGAGCCCCGCCTCGGGCATGCAGTAGCTGCAACGGAAATTGCACCGGTCGGTGATGGAGATGCGCAGGTCCTTGACCCGGCGGCCGTGCGCGTCGATGAGCGGCTCCATCACGATCGAGCCTACGCGGCGCTGCCCGAGCCAGCCTCAGGGGCCGCTTCGGCTTGACACCAACCACACTGAGTGGTTGACTTCTCACTCACAGCACTCACAAGAGACGCGAGTCAACCGAGCCACCTCTCGGGGAGGCGACGATCCGCAGGCCTGAATTGGTCGCTTGAACCTGCGGGGAGCCAGGCGAAACCGGCCCCAAGATCTCCTGGAAGAGATCTCTGGGTGCCGGTTTTCTCGCTTCGGGCCCATGGCCCCACCGTCACCCTGGCAGGGAGGTATCGGATGGGACTGGTCGCCTCGTCGAGGCCACCGACCGGACCGCGACGCTCGTCGACACGTGCCCGCAGGGCGCGCCGGCTCGGCGTCGGCGTGGCCGCGCTCGCGGTCGCGGCCGCCTCGGCGGTCGCGCTCCCGGGCGTCGCCGGGAGCACCCCGGACGCACCCGACCGGGTCGGGACGCGGGCCGCCGACCGGGTCATCGTCTGCGAGTCGGGCGTCGTCGAGCACGACGGCGTGCGGATCTCCGCGGCCCGCGCCACCCGGGTCGGACACGACGACCCGCCGGAGGAGGGCTGCCGGGAGGGCTGAAGCGGGGGCGGGTGCCCGGGCGCCGTTGCGGCCTCTCTCGGGGCGGGCCGGAGCGGCACCGGGCACCCGCGGGCTCTGGGTGACGGTCCCGGTGCACCGGGCGCGATCGTCAGAGCAGCATCACCGGGAGGAGGTCGCCCTCGGCGACGCCCGGTCCGTCGGCGACCAGCGCGAGACCGTTCGCCGCGGCGGTGGCCGAGAGCACGTTGGACTCCTGGGCACCGGTGCGAGCGGCGACGTAGCCGTCGTGCTCCCAGGTCACGCGGACCCGATCGAGGTGCACCTTCCCGTCGGGCTTGCGCGCGAACGCGTGCGCGGCCCGGGCGAGCACCTCGACGCGGCGGCACTCGGTGTGGCCCATCATCGTGAGCAGCGCGGGCCGTGCGAACAGCTCGAAGCTCACGAGCGACGACACCGGGTTCCCGGGGAGGCCGAACACGGGCACGCCCTCGATGACCCCGAACGCGAGCGGCTTCGCCGGCTTGATCGCCACCTGGCGCCACTCGAGCGAGCCGAGACGGTCGAGGGCGGCCTTCACGTAGTCGTAGTCGCCCACCGAGACGCCGCCGCTGGTGAGCACGGCGTCGCAGCGCCGGAGCGCATCCTCGAGCAGGCCCACGATGAGGTCCTCGTCGTCGCGCGCGAGGCCGAGGTCGATCACCTCCGCGCCGGCGGCGCGCGCCAGCGCGACGAGCATCGGGCGGTTCGAGTCGCGGATCTGGCCCGGAGCGAGCGCCCCTCGCTCCACCAGCTCGTCACCGGTCGACAGCACCCCGACCCGCACGCGGCGATGGACCTGCACCGTCTGCGCGCCCACGCTCGCGAGCACGCCGACGTGAGCCGGGCCGATCGCCGTACCCGCGGTGAACACCACCTGACCGGCCACCAGGTCACCGCCCGCCGGCCTGACGTGATCCCCCGCCGCGGCCTCGGCCCCCACCCACACGCCGTCTGCTCCGTCGGGC
>BTUT01000158.1:0-6930 GCA_045862935.1 Acidimicrobiia bacterium | reverse complement strand
GGCGCACCCCGAGTTCAAGAGCCGCCCCGACCGACCGCACCCGCTGTTCGCGGCGTTCGTGCGCGCGGCTCGCGAGCGCTGCGACGGACGCGCCCCGCGCCTCCCGATGGACGCTCGCGACGCGGTCGACGCCGAACGCGTGTAGGGAGATGGGGTCGGGGTTCCGGATCGTCGATCGGTCGACGGTCGCGACCGGCGGCTTCCTCGCGCTCGACGACGTGCGCATCGTGGGAGCGGACGGCGAGCGTCACCAGCGCTTCGTCGTGCGCCATCCCGGTGCGGTGGTGGTGGTGCCGATCGACGACGGGTTCACGGACGCGCTGCTCGTGCGGCAGTACCGGGCGGCCGTCGACCGTGAGCTGCTCGAGGTGCCGGCGGGCAAGCGTGACGTCGACGGCGAGGCGCCGGAGGCGACCGCGCACCGGGAGCTCGAGGAGGAGATCGGCCACCGCGCCCGCTCACTGGTGGACTTGGCCGAGTTCTACAACACACCCGGGTTCTGCGACGAGTACACGTACCTCTTCTGCGCGCTGGGCCTGGAGCCGCTCGCGAGCCGGAGCGCCCAGACGGCCGAGGAGCACGCGATGGCGGTCGTGCGGGTCGCGCTCGACGACGTGGACGAGATGATCGCGGCGCGTGAGATCGTCGACGCCAAGACGATCATCGGCTTGACCCTCGCACGCGCGCGTCTCGCCCACCTCCGGCGGTGAGCACACGCGCGGCCGCGACGCTCGACGACGCGGTCGCCGAGTTCCGGACGTGGCTGGTGGTCGAGCGGGGCCTCGCCCCGAACTCGATCGCGGCCTACACCCGGGATCTCCGCCGGTACGCGGCCTTCCTCGAGGCGCGCCGCGTCCGGGCGATCGACGAGGTGACCGAGGCCGACGTGATGGCCTACGCCGAGGACCTGGCCACGGCGCGCGACGACGAGGGCGCGCCGAAGTACGCCACGGCGTCGATCGCGCGCGCGCTGGTCTCGGTGCGGGCGCTGCACCGGTTCGCGTTCGACGACGGCCTCGCGGCGCACGACCCCAGCGAGGAGCTCCAGGGCGGACGGGTTCCCCAGGGCATCCCCAAGGCGCTCGCCGAGCCCGAGGTGGAGGCGGTGCTGCGGGCGGTGGTGGGCGACGACCCCCGAGCGCTGCGCGACCGGGCGGTGCTCGAGACGCTCTACGCCGGGGGCCTGCGGATCGCGGAGCTCGTCGGGCTCGATCGGGCCGACCTCGACCTCGCGGGCGGCCTGGTGCGGGTGCTCGGGAAGGGTCGCCGTGAGCGCATCGTCCCGATCGGGCGGATCGCCCGCGGCGCGCTCACCGAGTACCTGGAGCGGGGCCGGCCCGAGCTCGAGACCCGGCGGCGACCGGCGGGCGATCCCGTGTTCCTGAACGTGCGGGGCGGGCGGCTGTCGCGCCAGGCCGGATGGCGGATCGTGCGCGACGCCGGGGTGCGGGCGGGCCTCGGTGACGGGCTCTCGCCGCACGTGCTGCGCCACTCGTGTGCCACCCACATGCTCGACCATGGCGCCGACATCCGTGTCGTGCAGGAGCTGCTCGGTCACCGGAGCCTCTCCACCACCCAGATCTACACCAAGGTGTCGCCCGAGCGGCTCCGCCGGGCCTACGACGCAGCCCATCCCCGGGCTCGGATCCCGACCGGAACCGCGAATCCGAGCGGGTAGCATCCGGACATGGCCGAAGCAACGCCCACGGTCCGGCGCGCCCAGCTGGAGGAGGAGCGGGACCGCCTGCGCGAGCAGCTGAAGGACCTGCACGAGTCCTATGGCGTGTACGACGAGAACTTCGCCGACACGAGCCTCGTGACGGCGGAGCGGGGTGAGATCGACGCGCTCGCGGGGTCGCTCACCGAGAGCCTCCACGACATCGAGGATGCGCTCGCGCGCTTCGACGCGGGTACCTACGGGCGCTGCGAGCAGTGCGAGGGCGCGATCGGCGCCGACCGTCTCGAGGCGATCCCCACGGCGCGTCTCTGCATCACCTGCGCGTCCCAACGGCGCTGACCCGTGCCGCTCCGTGAGGGGCTCATCGTCTTCGGCTGCCTCGTGGTGGCGATCCTGCTCCACGAGATCAGCCACGGCGTCGCGGCGTTGTACTTCGGTGACGACACCGCGAAGCGCGCGGGCCGACTGACCCTCAACCCGGTTCCGCACATCGACGTCTTCGGCTCGATCATCCTCCCCGCGATGGGCGTCCTCGCCGGCCTGCCGGTGTTCGGCTACGCGAAGCCCGTGCCCGTGAACCCCAACCGCATGCGCAACCCGCGGCGCGACATCGTCTACGTCAGCCTCGCGGGGCCGGCGAGCAACCTCGTGCTCATGGCCGTGGCCGCGGTCGCGACCCGCTGGCTGCTGAACGCGGGCAACGACGTCCCCCGGGCGCTCGACCAGCGTGGACCCGACCTGCTGGTCGACATCCTGTTCTGGTTCGCGGTGGTGAACCTGCTCCTCGGGCTGTTCAACCTGCTCCCCATCCCGCCGCTCGACGGGTCGGCCGTCCTCGAGCGGTTCCTCCCCGCCGAGTGGCTGGGGACGTGGCACCGGTTCCGCCCGTACGGGCTCGTCGTCGTGTTCCTCGTCGTCTTCATGGTGCCCGGCCTCATCACGAGCATCGTGACGCCGTTCTACGACGCACTCGTGGACTTCGTCGTCCAGCGCTGACGGTGGCGGGTCGTGGGGCGTGAGACGCACCTCGTGCGGAGGTTCCTGGGCGCGCTGTCGCCCGCGCCGCCGAGGGCGGACGACGTGGCCTGGGTGACCGAGATCCTCAACGCGCAGGAGGTCGCCCAGTGGTCCCGTCTCCCGAAGCACGACCGGCGCCACTCGATCGCGGTCGCCCGCGACGTCGAGCGACGCCTCGCGGGCACGCAGTACGCCGGTGACCGACGCTGGCTGGAGGCCGCGCTGCTCCACGACGTCGGCAAGCTCGACTCCGGGCTGGGGGTGCTCGGCCGGGTGGCGGCGACGCTCGCGGGTGGGCTCGCCGGCCACGACATGGCCGACGCCTGGTCGGAGAAGCGGGGCGTGACCCGGCGGTTCGGCCTCTACCTGCGCCACCCCGAGCTCGGCGCGAGCCGGATCCGGATGTGCGACGGCAGTCGCGAGGCCGCGATCTGGACCGATGCCCACCAGGACCCGGACCGCTACGACCAGACCGGGATCCCCACCCCCGTCATCGAGGCCCTCGCGGCAGCCGACGACGACTGACCCTCCCCCATGCGTCCCACTGCCGCGCATGCGTGCGCGGGGGACGCATCTCGGGCACGGCCGCGGTGGTGGGCGTGGGCGCTAGGACGAGCGGCGGGGGAGGAGGCCGACCGCGTCGCGGACGCGGCGCACGACGCCGTCGGCGATCGCCTCGGCCTTCGCGGCTCCCTCGCCGAGCACGGTGTCGACCCGCGCGGGGTCCGCGGCCAGCTCCGCGTAGCGCGCCTGGAGCGGTGCGAGGAACTCGACGACCGCGTCGGCCGTCGCCGCCTTCAGGGCGCCGTAGCCCCCCGAGCCGAGCTCGTGCTCGAGGTCGGGCAGGGACCGCTGTGTGGTCGCGGAGAGGATCTGGAGCAGGTTCGACACCCCGGGCTTCGCGTCGGGGTCGAAGCGCACCACGGTCTCGGAGTCGGTCACGGCGCTCTTGATCCGCTTCGTGATCGCCCGGGGGTCGTCGAGGAGGGCGATCGTGCCCTGGGGCGAGTCGGCCGACTTCGACATCTTCGCCACCGGGTTCTGGAGGTCCATGATCCGGGCGCCGACGGGCGGGATCGCCGCTTCGGGGACGACGAACGTCTCGCCGAACCGGTGGTTGAAGCGCAGCGCCACGTCGCGCGCGAGCTCGAGGTGCTGGCGCTGGTCGTCACCGACGGGCACGCGGTCGGTGTCGTAGGCGAGGATGTCGGCGGCCATGAGGACGGGGTAGTCGAAGAGCCCGACGCTCACCGACTCCTGGCCCCGGCCCTTGTCCTTGAACTGGGTCATGCGCCGGAGCTCGCCCATGGTGGCGACGCAGTTGAGGATCCACGTGAGCTCGGTGTGCGCCCGCACGTGGCTCTGCACGAAGAGCGTGCAGCGGTGCGGATCGAGACCCGCCGCGAGCAGCAGCGTCGCGGTGCGCCGGGTGCGCTCGGCGAGGTCGGCGGGATCGTGGGGGAGCGTGATCGCGTGGAGGTCGACCACGCAGTAGATCGCGTCGTGGGCGTCCTGGTCGGCGACCCACTGGCGCACCGCGCCGAGGTAGTTGCCGAGGTGCATGTCGCCGGTCGGCTGGATCCCCGAGAACACCCTCGCCACGGCGCGGCACGCTAGCCCCCCGGCGGGGCCGAGCCCCCGCGGATTCTCGGCGCCGATCCGGGCTCCCGCGCGGCCGGCGCACCGTACGCGACTCCCGACCGTTCCGGCGGTACCCTCCACCGCGATGGGCTACGAGGTGCGGACGCCGGTCTTCGAGGGGCCGTTCGACCTCCTCCTGCACCTCATCCTGCGCAGCGAGGTGGAGCTGTTCGAGCTCTCGCTCGCGGCGATCGTCGACGAGTACCTCGGTGAGATCGAGCGCATGGAGACCCTCGATCTCGACGTGGCGACCGAGTTCCTCCTGATCGCCGCCACGCTGGTCGAGCTCAAGGCGCGCCGGTTGCTCCCCGACGCGCTCGACACCGACCTCGACGACGAGCTGTTGCGCTTCGAGGCGCGCGACCTGCTGCTGGCCCGGCTGCTCGAGTGCAAGACGTTCAAGGACGCGGCCGAGGCGCTCACCGCGCTCATCCGGGTCGCCGACCGCTCGCTCCCTCGCACCGCCGGGCCCGAGGAGCCGTACCGCTCGCTCGTGCCCGATCCGCTCGACCGGATCACGCCGGCCCAGCTCGCGGCCGCGGCGAGGCGGGCGTTCGCCCCGAAGCCGGCGCCGGTGGTCGACACGGACCACGTGGCCCCGGTCCGGGCGAGCGTCGCCGACGCGATCGAGGTCGTGCTCGACCGGCTCCCGGTGGGAACGGTCGTGTCGTTCCGCTCGCTCCTCGCGGGGGCGGGCGACCGCGTCGAAGCCGTCGTACGGTTCCTCGCGGTGCTCGAGCTCTTCAAGCAAGGGGTGGTCGACCTCGACCAGGCGGAGACCTTCGGAGCGCTCACGGTGACACGCCTCGCGGTCACCCGCGAGCTCGACGTCTCGAGCATCGCCGACTGGGACTGGGACGTCACCGTCCACGCCGAGCGGACGGATCAGGAGGTCGACGACCTCCTCGAGGTCGACGACGTCGGTGCGGTCACCCAGACCGCCGAGGAGACCGTGTGAGTCGAGGGGAGTCCATGTCGCAGCACCCACCGCGCGCCGCGTTCCCTGCGGTCGCGCACGCCGGGCTCCCGGTGTTCCCGGTGGCGGCGCCCGTCGGCCCCGCGGGCGACGAGGTCATCGACCTGCGTGATGCCCGCGCGGAGGCACGTCGTGCGATCGAGGCCGTCGTGCTCGCCGCGACCGAGCCGGTCGCCGCCCGCGACCTGGCCGAGCTCGTGGAATGCGGCGTCGACGTCGTGGCCGCGATCTGCCGCGAGCTCGCGCAGGAGTACGAGCGCGACCAGCGCGGCTTCGTGCTCGCGGAGGTGGCTGGTGGCTACCGCTTCCAGACCCATCCCGAAATGGCGCCCTACGTCGAGCAGTTCGTGCTCGAGGGCCAGCACGTCCGGCTGTCGCCCGCCGCGCTCGAGACGCTGGCGATCGTGGCCTACAAGCAGCCGATCACCCGCGGGCAGATCTCGGCGATCCGGGGTGTGAGCGTGGAGTCGACCCTGGCGACGCTCGTGCAGCGCGGCTACGTGCAGGAGGTGGGCCGGGATCCCGGCCCGGGGCTCGCCGCCTTCTACGGCACCACGCCCCGCTTCCTCGAGCGACTCGGGCTCGCGAGCCTCGCCGACCTGCCCTCGCTCGGCGACTTCGTGCCCGGCCCCGAGGTCGTGGAGGCACTCGAGCGGGGCCTGCGGGCCGACCAGGACCCGCGCCTCGATGCCGGCGCCGCGGGACCGGCATCCGCCGCCGCTCCCGCCGTTCCCGGCGATCCCGGCGCCGCCGGTGACCTCGTCGACTGATCCCCACGAGCACGCCGCGGCGGTCGAGCGGGTGCAGAAGGTGCTCGCTCGGGCCGGGATCGGATCGCGACGAGCATGCGAGACGCTCATCGTCGAGGGCCGGGTGACGGTCGACGGTGCCGTGGCGGTGCTCGGCGACCGGGTGGATCCCCGACGCCAACAGCTCGCGGTCGACGGCGTGCCGGTCCCCACCCGGCCGGGCCTCGTGTACTACCTCCTCAACAAGCCGCGCGGGGTCGTGAGCACCGCCGATGACCCCCACGGGCGTCCGATCGTCGTCGACCTCGTGCCCCGCGAGCCCCGCGTGTTCCCGGTGGGTCGCCTCGACGCCGACTCCGAGGGGTTGCTCCTGCTCACCAACGACGGTGACCTCACCCTGCGCCTCACGCACCCGAGCTACGGCGTCGAGAAGACCTACCTCGTCGAGGTCGGCGGCCTGGTGAGCCCCGTGGCGCTGCGCACCCTGCGCGAGGGGGTCGACCTCGACGACGGTCGTACCGCACCGGCCCGGGCCCACCTCGTGGGGAGCAGTGGCGGGACCAGCGCGTTGGAGGTGACGATCCACGAGGGTCGCAACCGCCAGGTGCGGAGGATGTGCGAGGCCGTGGGCCACCCCGTCCACCGGCTCGTGCGCACCCGGATCGGGCCGCTGCACGCCCCACGGCTCGGGCCGGGGGAGTGGCGGCTGCTCAGCCCGACGGAGGTGCACGACCTCTACGCCGCCACCTCCGGGGGCGGTGCGCCCCGGCGGTAACCTCGCCGCCGTGAGAGTCGTGGGCCTGCGCGGGGCGATCACCTGCAACGAGGACACCGCCGCCGAGATCGAGGCCAAGACCCAGCGGCTCGTC
>BTUT01000157.1:2977-6952 GCA_045862935.1 Acidimicrobiia bacterium | reverse complement strand
CAGACCCCCACGAGCTCGCGCAGGTTCTCGACGCGCCCGATCGACTCGATGGTGCGCTCGGCCTCCAGCTCTGCGAGGTAGCCGGTGCGGTGCAGGATGGCTTCGACGGTGGGACCCACGCCGCTCGGCGTGACGTCCTCGAACTCCTCCATGAGCGCGAGCAGGTCGCGCACGCCGCCGAGCGCCTTGCCGGTGACACCGGCGGCCGGGCACTCGCACAACGCCTCGCGGAACGCCAGCTCGTGGGCGCGCGCGTACTGCTCCACCTTCGCGATCGACGTGTCGCCCACCCCGCGCTTGGGCACGTTCACGATGCGCTTCCAGCTCACCTCGTCGTCGGGGTTCACGAGCGCGCGGAGGTATGCGAGGAGGTCCTTCACCTCGCGCCGGTCGTAGAACTTCACACCTCCGACCACCCGGTACGGCAGGCTCGCCCGCACCAGCGCTTCCTCGATCACGCGGCTCTGCGCGTTGGTGCGGTAGAAGACGGCGACGTCGCCGAACCGGTGGCCCTCCTGGTCGGTGAGGCGCGCCACCTCCTGCGCGACGTAGCTCGCTTCGTCGTGCTCGTCCTCGGCCTGGAACCGGGTGAGGAGCTCCCCGCCGACCTGCTCGGTCCAGAGGTGCTTGGGCTTGCGGGCCGCGTTGTTGGTGATCACCGCGTTCGCGGCGTCGAGGATGCGCTGCGTGGACCGGTAGTTCTGGTCGAGCACGATGATCGTCGCGTCGGGGAACGCTTCCTCGAAGCGCACGAGGTTGCGGTAGTCGGCACCGCGGAAGCGGTACACGCTCTGGTCCTGGTCGCCCACGACGAGCAGGTTGCGATGGCGCTCGGCGAGCATCTGCACGAGCTCCCACTGCGCGATGTTCGTGTCCTGGAACTCGTCGACGAGCAGGTGCACGAAGCGCTGCTGCCAGCGGGCGAGCACATCGGGGTGCTCGCGGAAGAGGCGCACGGTGAGCACGAGCAGGTCGTCGAAGTCGACGGCCGACGCGTCGAGCAGGCGGCGCTGGTACTCGGTGTAGACCTTCGCGAGCGTCTTCTCCGGTGGGGTCACTGCCGACGCGGCGTAGGCCTCGGGCAGCACGAGCTCGTTCTTCAGCGCGGAGATCCGCGCGTGGAGCTGACGCGGCGGGTGGCGCTTCGGGTCGAGGTTCAGGTCGCGGCGTACGAAGTCGACGAGTCGAACGGCGTCGGCCTGGTCGTAGATCGTGAACGCCGAGCGCATGCCGAGGTGCTCGGCCTCGCGGCGCAGGATGCGGGAGCAGGCGGAGTGGAACGTGGCCACCCACATCCGGCGCGCGACCGGGCCGACGAGCGACGCGACGCGCTCCTTCATCTCACCCGCGGCCTTGTTGGTGAACGTGATCGCGAGGATCTGGAACGGCGAGACGTGGCGCTCGGCGATCAGGTACGCGATGCGGTGAGTGAGCACGCGGGTCTTGCCCGACCCCGCACCGGCGACGACGAGGAGCGGGCCGTCGGGCGCGACGACGGCCTCGTGCTGGACCGGGTTCAGGCCGGCGACGAGCTCGTCGACGTCGTGGGGCCCGGCCACAGGAGGCATCGATCGAGCGTACAGGTGTTCGGGTCGGTCACACTGGTGCGATGCGGGTCGGGGTCGACGCCGGGGGGACGTTCACCGACCTCGTCGCGGACGACGGGCGCGCGGTGAAGGTGCCGTCCACCCCCGACGATCCGGCGCGAGCCGTGGCCGCCGCCATCCACGCGTGCGACGGGGGCCGGCCGGCGCTGCTGGCGCACGGCACCACGGTGGCCACGAACGCGCTGCTCGAGGGCCGCGGGGCTCCGGTCGCGCTGGTGACGAACCGCGGCTTCGCCGACGTGATCGAGATCGCCCGGCAAGCGCGACCGTCCCTGTACGACGTGTGGCACGACCGCCCGTCGCCACTCGTGCCGCGGGAGCTGCGGCTGGAGGTGGACGGTCGCCTCGGGCCCGACGGTGTGGAGCTGGTACCGCTCGATCTCGCGGCGATCCCCGCGATCCCCGACGGCATCGACGCGGTGGCCGTGTGCCTCCTGCACGCCGACCTGAACCCCGCCCACGAGCGCGCCGTCGCCGACGTGCTCGCCGCCCGCGGGCTCGACGTCACCTGCTCGCACGAGGTGTCGCCCGAGCCCCGCGAGTACGAGCGCACGGTCACGACCGTGGCGAACGCTCGCCTGCGGCCGCTCTGCCGCCGGTACCTCGACGCGCTCGCGCCACTGGCCCACGAGGTGCTGGTGATGACCTCGGCGGGTGGGCTGGTGCCGCTCGCCGACGCATCGTCGTTGCCCGCCGCCCTCCTGCTGAGCGGTCCCGCGGGCGGGGTGCGGGCCGCGGCCGCGCTCGCGCGCACGTGCGGGTTCCCCGACGCGGTGAGCTTCGACATGGGCGGCACCAGCACCGACGTCTGCCTCATCCGCGGCGGCGTGCCCGAGCCCGCGCCCACGCGGGTCATCGCGGGGTACCCGATCCGCCTGCCCGCGCTCGACGTGCACACGATCGGCGCGGGCGGCGGCTCGATCGCGCGGTTGGATCCGGGTGGCGCGCTCGTCGTGGGGCCGGAGAGCGCGGGCGCCGCGCCGGGACCCGCGTGCTACGGGTGCGGCGGCACGGACGCGACCGTGACCGATGCCGACCTCGTCGCGGGTCGAATCCCGCGCGACCACCCGCTCCCCGGTCTCGGCACGCTCGACGTCGCCGCGGCACGCAACGCGCTCGACCGCGCGGGCGTGACCGCCGAAGGTGTCATCGCCGTCGTCGACGCCGCGATGGAAGAGGCGGTGCGCGCGGTCACGGTGGCCCGCGGTGTCGACCCGCGCGACCTCGCGCTCGTCGCGTTCGGCGGGGCCGGGCCGCTCCACGCGTGTGCGATCGCCGACGCGCTGCGGATGCCCGCGGTGGTCGTACCCGCGCGCGCCGGCGTGTTCTCCGCGGTGGGATTGCTCGAGTCCCCGCGCCGCCGCGAGCTCGTGCGCTCGTGGAGCGGTTCCACGGAACCGGTTCCGCTCGCGCGCGCGCTCGCCGAGCTGGGCAGGGCGGCGACCGCGGCAGTCGGCCACGGCTCACTCGTCGAGACCGCGGTCGATTGTCGATACCGCGGCCAGAGCCACGAGCTGACGGTGCCGATCATCGATGCGTTCCCCGCGGAACACGGACGACGCAACGGCTACGCACGCCCGGGCACACCGATCGAGGTGGTCGCACTGCGCGCCCGCGCCGAGCGTCCGGCTCCTCTGTCGCTCGACGCGCTGCCGGTGCCCGATCGGCCGCCCGTGGACGGGCCCGCAGTGGTGGGAGAGGACGACTGCACGGTGTTCGTGCCGGACGGATGGCGCGCCGAGCCCGGACCGCTCGGCGCCTGGATCCTGCGGGCCCCACGGTGAACCTCGACCCCGCCACGCTCCAGGTGCTGATCGCCCGGCTCACGGGGATCGCCGAGGAGATGGGGGCCGTACTCCAGCGCGGCGCGTTCAGCCCCAACATCAAGGAGCGGGCCGACTGCTCGGCGGCGCTGTTCACCGCGTCGGGTGAGCTGCTCGTGCAGGCCGAGCACATCCCGGTCCATCTCGGCTCGATGCCCGCCGCGGTCGCGGCCGCGATCGCCGCCTGCGGCGAGCAGGCGCGTCCCGGCGACCAGATCATCGCCAACGACCCATACGCCGGTGGGACCCACCTCAACGACGTCACGCTCGTCGCGCCGGTGTTCGTCGACGGCGCAGTCGTGGGGTGGGCGGCGAACCGCGCGCACCACGCCGACCTCGGCGGTACCGCACCGGGCTCCATGCCGCCTGACGCGTTGGAGATCCACGAGGAGGGTCTGCGCCTCCCGCCCGTCGTGCTCGACGACGCGGTCGAGACCATGTTCGTGGCGAGCTCGCGTGCGCCCGACGAGCGCCGCGGCGACCTCGCCGCGCAGGTCGGTGCGAACGCGGTCGGGGTCGCACGGCTCGCCGAGGTCGTCGCGCGA
>BTUT01000157.1:0-2967 GCA_045862935.1 Acidimicrobiia bacterium | reverse complement strand
CGGCGGCACCGGCCTGCTCGACGAGGTGCTCGACTACGGCGAGCGCCGGATGCGTGCCGCACTGCGCAGTCTCCCCGACGGCCGGTACGCGTTCGCCGACGTGCTCGACTCCGTCGGGCCGCGACCCGAGCAGCAGACACCGACGCCGGTGGTCGTCGCCGTCACGATCGACGGTGACGTCGCCACGTTCGACTTCACCGGTACCGGCGTGCAGCGGCCCGGCAACGTGAACGCGGTCGAAGCGGTGACGGTGAGCGCGGTCGCGTTCGCGCTGCGCTGCGCCACCGACCCCTCGATCCCGGCGAACGGCGGGACGATGCGGCCGGTACGTGTGATCGCGCCGCCGGGAACCGTCGTCGCGGCCGAGCTCCCGGTGGCAGTCGGCGCCGGCAACGTGGAGGTGAGCCAGCGCGTCGCCGACGTGTGCCTCGGCGCACTCGCGCAGGCGGCGCCCGACCGGCTCGGCGCGGCCGGTCAGGGCACGATGAACAACGTGCTCCTCGGCGGCGACGCCGACCCGCTCACCGGCGAACCGGCGTGGGTGTACTACGAGACCATGGGCGGCGGGCAGGGTGGCCGGCCCGGGCGCGCCGGGATGAGCGGCATCCACACCGCCACGACCGGCACACGTCGAGCCGACTCCCGGTCGACACCGCCGATGCCCGGCATGTCGGCCGTCCATACTGGCATGACCAACACTGTCCACGAAGAACACCAGTCAGGTGCGCCGCGGCCCGGCCAGTCGGGAATCCAGACCGGGATGACAAATTCGAAAAATACCCCGATCGAGGTGCTGGAGCGGACCTACTCGATGCGGGTGTTGCGCTACCGGCTGCGACAGGGGAGCGGTGGCGCTGGCACAGCTCCCGGCGGTGAGGGGATCGAGCGTGACCTCCAGATGCTGGAGGACGTGACCGTGTCGCTCATCACCGAGCGACGGGTCTCGCAGCCCTGGGGTCTCGCTGGCGGTGAGCCAGGGGCTGTCGGTGAGAACTGGCTGCTGCCGGGTGGAGACGATGCCAAAGCCGAGCGCCTCCCCGACAAGTGCACGCTCCAGCTCACGGCAGGTGATGTCCTTCGCATGCTTACGCCTGGCGGAGGCGGGTGGGGTCAGGTGTCCATGGGTTAGTGCTCGACGGCGAGGGGTATTGGCAGGGACTCCTACAGAGATCGTCGCCCACGTACCGTGGGTGCCGTGGACAATCGTGCTGAGGTTCGTGAGTTCCTGACCAGTCGCCGAGGTCGGGTCTCGCCGGAGCAGGTGGGCCTGCCGGCTGGTACGAACCGGCGGGTCGCGGGATTGCGGCGCAGCGAGGTGGCGGCGTTGGCGGGGGTGAGCGTGGAGTACTACACGAAGTTGGAGCGTGGTGCGCTCAGCGGTGCGTCGCCGGAGGTCCTCGACGCGTTGGCGAGGGCGTTGCTGCTCGATAGCGCCGAGCGGGCGCATCTGTTCGACCTGGCCCACGCGGCGAGCCCGGTTGCTCGTCCCCCGAAGCGGCGCAACCTGAGGTCGTGGGCGCCGCATCAGGGTTTGCAGTGGATGCTTGATGCGGTGACCGCAGGCCCTGCGTTCGTCCGCAACGGTCGCATGGACCTGTTGGCCACGAACCTGCTTGCCCGTGCGTTCTACGCGGACGTCTTCGAAATGGCGGGCCAACCGCCGAACATCGCCCGGTTCACGTTCCTCGACGACCGAGCCTTCGAGTTCTACCCGGACTGGGATGCGTTCGCCGAGGTCACAGTGGCGATCCTGCGGACTGAGGCCGGTCGGGATCCGCACAACAAGGACCTGCAAGACCTGATCGGTGAGCTGTCCACCCGCAGCGACGAGTTCCGGCGCTTGTGGGGCACCCATGACGTCCGGCACCACGGGTCGGGGTTCAAGACGTTTCGACACCCCATCGTCGGGGAGATGACCCTCGCGTACGAGGGGATGTCGATGGAGGCCGAGCCGGGATTGACGCTGACGGTCTACACGGCGGAGCCGGGAAGCCCATCGGCCGAGCGCATGCGACTCCTGGCTTCATGGGCGGCCAGCGAGCACGAGTCACCTGCCAGAACGCCGACGGACGCGGGGACGACTGAGGCGTAGCTGCGCAGTCCGGAGACGGCTCAGGCCACACGCCGCTTGGGTGCGTGGGCTTCCTCTATCGAGGCTGGACCGCGCGTCAGCGCACGTGGGTCCAGGTTCCGTGCAGCTGAACGAACTGGCCGCCGATGACGGAGGAGGCCATGCACGCCTCGTTCTCGTAGTCCTCGATGTGGGTGACGTGGTCGTTCGAGTCCGGCTCGGTCCACCGCACCACGTAGAGGCCGTCGCGGACCTTGGTGGTGGTGTAGTCCATCGTCTCGCGGCGGCCTTCGATTGCACCGCCGGTGACGAGGAACGACACACGGGTCTCGGTCTCGAAGGTGATCTCTACGGTGAAGTGCCCGAGCGGGGTGTCGGGTCCGAGGTCGGCGAGCCAGGTCTGTCCGACGCTGGGGAGTACTGCGTTGCTGTCCATGCGGTGTTTCCTTTCCGGGTCGTGCGCTGGCGCGGACGACGTTGATGTTGAGCTCGAACCATGCCCGGGGGTCGACGAGGGTGAAAAAGAGCCCGGTCTCCGTTCGTTCGGCTGGCCGTGTGTGCAGGCCGACTTGGATGCGCTCACCTCCGATGCTGGAGGTCAGCGAACACGACCGGCGCGTGGCAAGGGAGACACGGTCGATAGGGGTACTGACAGGGACTCCCCAACGAGCCGGTGGCTCCCTACCATCAAGGCCATGTCCGTGATTGCCATCGTCGACATGCCGACATGACGAACCTGGCATCGCACCGCGTGACGTGCCGCATCGCCAACTCCGCCGTCGCTGTCCTCGCTGTTGCGTCTGCTGCGCTGACGGCCTGCGGCTCGAACGACACAGCCGAACCGGAAGCCACCATGACACCATCCTCCGACCTTGCACCGACCGAGACCACGAACC
>BTUT01000156.1:0-6952 GCA_045862935.1 Acidimicrobiia bacterium | reverse complement strand
GTGCGCCTGGGGCACATCCAGCACGTGACCCGGCGCGAGATCGTCCTCGACGGAGGATCCGTCCCGCTCGTACCCGGCGCGCTCGTGGTGCACTGCGCGGCTTCCGGCCTGCGCTACCCACCGCTGGTGCCCGTGTGGGCACCCGACATGATCCGCGTCCAGACGATCCGCGCCGGGTTCCCCTGCTTCAACGCGGCGCTGGCCGGCTACGTGGAAGCGACCCGCGACGACGACCGTGAGCGCAACCGCCTCTGCCCACCCAACACGCTGCCCGACACCCCGGCCAGCTGGGCCCGGATGCAGGTGCTGGGCGCCATCGCCGCGCGCGCGTACGGCACCGAGCCCGACATCGCCGACTGGGCCGACGGGTGCGCGCTGAACCCCGTCCGGATCGAGCCGGCGGACCGCTCGCGCCCCGACGTGCAGGACGCGGCGGCCCGGCTCTCCCGGTACGGGGAGCGCGGGCTCGACCGCCTCGCCGAGCTCGTCGACGAGCCCTGGCCCCGAAGCGCCGAGCATCCGGCCTGAGGACCGCGCACCCGAGGACCACGTTCGGGCCCGATGGCGACGAGTCCACCGCGGTCGACCGCCGGCGCCCGGTCGCGGTCACGAGGCGAGCGCCGCCGCGGCCAGCCCGGCGTCCCAGCCCGGAGCCCGACCGCCCTTCGGCGGATGGAGGCGGCCGACGTCGACGCCGGCTCGGGCCAGGAGCCACGACACCAGCGTGTTCGAGTTCCACATCTCGCCCAACCCCAGCTCGTCCCGCCCCCAGGTGCAGGTCGGGAACTCGGGCACGAGGTCGAGGATCCTCGACGCGACGTCCGGGCTCGCCGAGACGCGCAACGGCCCGCCGATCGCCGCCGCGGCATCGGGGATGGAGCCCCCGAACCACCGTCGGACCTCGTAGCGGAACAGCCGCGATCGGCCCAGGCAGCGGGCGCCGACCGGGCCCTCCGCCACCACCCCGCGCTCACCGGTCCTGACCCACACCGGTGCCATCTCGATCGTGGCCAAGCGTCCCGCCGCCCGCACGAGCAGCGCCGAGTGGAACAGCTCACGGCTCCGCCGCCGCTCGCGCGCCGACGTGACGGCTTCGTAGACCCGGCCGCTCCACCGCACCACCGCGCCGCCGGCGCCCGCGCCGAGTGGGATCCAGTACAGCTCGACGCCGTCACCGACCATCGACGCCATCGTCGCAGATCCCCTCCGGCGGGAACCCGGATGCCGGCCGCCGGTGATCCGAGCGCCGCGGGGCGGGACGGCTCGGCGAGCTGGTTCGGCCGGACGGCTCGGCGAGACCGTGGGCGCAGCTCAGGGACGATCTCGACGTGACGACCGCTCGCGGCGGAGAGCAGCCTGAGATCGTCGCGGTCGAGGGCGACGATCTCGTCGCCGTCGGCTGCGAGCAGCACGAGCGCCCCGTCCGTGACGTCGGAGGTGCGCGTCGCGGCCAGGAGCTCGCCGGCGCGTCGACCCAGGTTCCCGTCGGCGGGCTCCACGTCGATACCCACCAGCGCCGCGGCCAGTCGCGCCTCGCGCGGCCCTCCTCGCCACACCTGGCCGACCACGCCACCGCGGGTGACCGGGAGCTCGCCCGCCTGGTGCGTCGTCTCGAGACGGACCCACATCGCTCGCTCGTCGCGCTCCAGGGCGATCACGGCGCGGCGTCGAGCACGATGGTCACGCCGACCCCGCCTCGGACGTCGACTCGGACTTCCGCTCGGACTTCGGCGCGCTCCTCGGCGTCCGCCGACCACGGACGACGGCCGCGTCCTCACGATCGGCGCGCCGCTGCCGTGCGATCTCCTCCGCGGTGATCTCGCCGAACTCCGCCTCGTGGTCCGCGATCGCGGCATGAAGGTGGGCGAGCTGCGCGTCACGCCGAGCCCGGTCGGCCGGCGCGACGTTCACCCAGGAGCTCAAGAACCCCACTTCCCGGCACTCGTGTCACCACGAACTGCGGAAGCCGGGTTGATGGCTCTCCGCCGGCCGGGTCGGGAACGAGGACCTTCACTGGGAGGCCATTTGTCACGCGGGCGCGGGGATGCGGCTCAGGTTGCCGCGTCAGGTCGACTGGATGGCGTCGAGGACCTCGGCGCGGGTCGCGCGGCGGGCCGGGATGATCGCGGAGACGTAGCCGAGCGCGATGCCGAGCGCCACCACGAGCAAGAGCTGCTTCGCGGGGAATCCGAAGCCGATGCTTGCGTCGCTGAGTCGGTCGATGGAGGCGATGAGCCCCCACCCGATCGCGAGGCCGAGCACGACGCCGGTCACGGTGCCGAGGGCGGCGATGAGGGCCGATTCGCGCCGCACCATCCGCCGAACCCGCACGTCGGTCATCCCCATCACTCGCAGCAGGCCGAGCTCACGCCGCCGTTCGAGCAGCGAGAGCGAGAGCGTGTTGACGATGCCGATGAGGGCGACGATCACGCTCATGAGGAGCAGGCCGGTGACCGCGTTGATGAGGAAGTCGAACACCGACTTGACGATGTCCGCGAAGTAGTTGCCGGGGCTCAAGGTGATGTCGGGCCGGCGGGAGAGCCGCTCGTTGATGGCGTCCTCGGTGTCGGTTTGCTTCCCCTCGGTCACGTCGAGGAACGCGGCGGTAGGTGCGGTGTCGCCGACGAGATCGTCGAAGGTCGCGGTGTCCGCGAGGCTGCCCACCTGGGCCACGTCGACGCTGCTGTCGAGGATCGCCACTACCTCGAGGTCAACATTGTCGCCCGACGCGTTGGCGACCGACACGGTCGAGCCGACCTTGACCGGCTCCGCGTTGGGCTGCTTGATCGCGCTGTCGTCGATGAGCGCGATGGTCCCGGGGCCCAAGCTGTCGAGCGAACCCGCCTTGGCCTCGATCTTGGCGATGGCGAGGAGCTTGCCGGTGTCGGCGGTGGAGAGCTGCGACGGAGTGCCGTTGACGGTTACGGATTCGCGTCGGTAGGGCGTGACCTGCTGCACGCCCTTGATCCCCTCGAGGTCCTGCACGAGGGTGGGGTCGATCGAGCCGCCGTCGCTGCTGATCGTGTAGTCGGCACCTTCGAGGTTCTGGATCTCCGCGACGACGAAGTCCTTCACGCTGGTGCCGGCGACCGTCACCAGCGTCACGAGGAAAACGCCGATGAGCAGCGCGTTCGCGGTGGTCGCGGTGCGCTTCGGGTTGCGCGCGGAGTTGTCGACCGCGAGTCGGGCTTCGAGTCCGGTGCGCGAAACGAGGGGCCGGGCGAGTGCCGCGCCGCCGACGGCGATGAACGGACCGGCGATGATCACGCCGACGATGAGCGCGAGGATGCCGAGGCCGATGGTGACGGGCTTGCCCCCCGCGAGCATCGAGACGAGGCCGAGCAGCACCAGCACTGCGGCCCAGATCCCGCGGGATCTCGAGAGGGTGCCGGTCTCGGCCGCTGAGTCGCGCAGGGCCTCGATCGGCTCGGTCTTCGCGGCCCGCCGGGCGGGGATCATCACCGAGACGAGCGTGATGATCGTTCCGAACAGCAGTCCCTGGATGACGTTGGCGGGCTTGATCGTGATCCCGCTCCCGGGAAGGTTCACGCCCGCGAGGCCGAGCATCGAGACGAGCGCGAACGTGAGCGCGGCGCCGATCGCCACGCCGAGGAACGAGCCGACGAGGCCGATCACGAGGCCTTCGAAGCGCAGCGACCGCTTCAGCTGCTTCGGGGTCGCTCCGATTGCGGACAGCACCGCGAGCTCGCGTTGGCGCTGCGCCACGATGACGCTGAACGTGTTGTAGATGACGAAGCCGCCCACGAACAGGGCGAGCATGGCGAACGCCTGGAGCCCGAGCTTGAGTGCCTTGCCCCACGCCGCGACCTCGGAGCGCTTGTCGGCGAGGAACTCCTCGCCCGTCTGGGCCTCGAAGCCCGGCGGGATGACCCGCCCGACCGCCCGGGCGAGGCTCGCCTGGTCGCCCGAGCCGCGGACGTACAGCTCCCTATATTCGACGAGGCCCGAGTTCAGCCAGTCAAACGCGTCGGCTTCCGAGATCGACACCGTGCCGTGCTGGTCGATCGCGTCGCTGTTGCCGAAGCGAGTGACGCCGACGATCTCGGCGTCGAACTCGCCGCCCACGCTGAGCACCGTCACCGTGTCACCGATCTTCAGTTCGTCCTCATCTGCGAGACCCTGGTCGATGGCGATCTCGCCGCTGCGCTTGGGCGCGCGCCCCTCGCTCACCTCGACTGGATTCAGCGTCTGGTCGTCGATCCAGAGGCGACCGGTGGCACCGTCGCCGTAGGTGGAGCCGTCCTCGCGGCCGAACGCGACCGGACCGCTGAGCTCTCCGCCCACACCGTCGACGGTGGGCAGCGCGGCGACCTTGTCGGCGACCTCGCCGGGGATGCGCAGCTGCTCGGCGAAGGCCTTGGTATCGCCCTTCGAGTCGTCGATCACGACCGCGACGTCGACGTTGCCGTATTGTCGATTGACGTCACCCTCGAGCGCGCTGATCACGCGGTCGGACACGAAGCCGGCCGCCGCGAAGAACGCGACACCGGTGATGATGGCCACCAGGGTGGCGATGTACCGCCCGGCGTTGTACCGGACGCCCCGCACCGCGAGATGGAACACGGGGCGTCAGCCTTCGAACTGCTTCATGCGATCGAGCACCCGCTCCGTGGTCGGCTGGGGCATCTCGTCGATGATCTGACCGTCGGCCAGGAAGAGCACGTTGTCGGCGTAGGACGCGGCGTGCGGGTCGTGGGTGACCATGACGATCGTCTGGCCGGAATCGTCCACCGCGCGACGCATGAAGGTGAGGATCTCGATGCCGGTGCGGGAGTCGAGGGCGCCGGTGGGCTCGTCGGCGAAAATGATCTCGGGCCGAGGCACGAGCGCGCGGGCGACGGCGACACGTTGCTGCTGACCGCCCGACAGCTGCGTCGGCCGGTTCTCGAGCCGGTTGCCCATCCCGACGGTCGCCACGATCTCGTCGAACCACGCGAGGTCCGGCTTCTTGTCAGCCAGCGTGAGCGGCAGGAGGATGTTCTCTCGCGCCGTGAGCGTGGGGATCAGGTTGTATTGCTGGAAGATGAAGCCGAGACGGTCGCGGCGCAGGAGGGTGAGGTCTGTCTTGTTGAGACCCGAAAGCTCGGTCTCACCGATGTAGCACTCGCCCGACGTGAGACGGTCGAGGCCGGCGACGCACTGCATGAGCGTGCTCTTGCCCGAGCCCGACGGGCCCATGATCGCGGTGAAGCGCTCGGTGGGAAAGGTGACCGTCACGCCGTTGAGGGCCTGGACGACGGCGTCCCCGACGCCGTAAGTCTTCACGGCGTCGACCGCGCGCGCGGCCCCCGTCCCGATCGCGGTCCCGGTCATGGTCTCGCCCTTCTTCGAACTGAAACGCGTTCTAGGCGTACGCTAACTGGCTGCTTCCCGGCGCACCGCATCGTGCGTCAGGCGGCGCCGAGGACACCCAGGAGCCCGGCCGCGGGCTGCACGACCTGCGCATCGGGCGCGTGCGCGACGGCATCGTCGCGCTGGTCGTACTCGAACGTGTGGAGAACGTGGCGGATCGCCTCGAGGCGGGCCCGGCGCTTGTCGTTGGAGTTCACGACCGTCCACGGTGCGGCGACGCTGTCGGTGGCGATGAGCATCGCGTCGCGCGCGGCGGAGTACTCACTGAAGCGCGTCAGCGCGGCCTCGTCCATTGGCGACAGTTTCCAGAGCTTCAGCGGGTCGGAGCGCCGCTGCTCGAACCGCCGGGTCTGCTCCTCTTGCGACACCGTGAACCAGAGCTTGAAGAGGTGAAGGCCGGCGTCGACGAGGTTGCGTTCGAGCTCGGGCGCCTGGCGTAGGAACTCGCCGTACTCCGACGGTGTCGAGAAGCCCATCACGCGCTCGACGCCGGCCCGGTTGTACCAGGACCGGTCGAACAGCGCGATCTCCCCGGCGGTGGGGAGTCGGGAGACGTAGCGCTGGAAGTACCACTGCCCGCGTTCGGTCTCGTTGGGCTTGCTCAGCGCGACCACGCGGGCCACCCGGGGGTTGAGGTGCTCGGTGAAGCGCTTGATCGCGCCGCCCTTGCCCGCGGCATCGCGGCCCTCGAAGAGGATGGCGACGCGGGTGCCCGAGTCGCGGATCCAACGCTGGAGCTTCACCAGCTCGATCTGCAATCGCAGGAGCTCGTGCTCGTACGCGTCGCGCTGCAGACGCTTGGGGTATGGCCGCTCGCGTTCCATGCGGGTGATGTCGAGGGTGCGCTCCGGGTCGCGGTTCGATGCCATCGGGAGATGATGGCACCCGGCAATCGAGGTGGACGGGGTCGGGGAGTGCAACACGCATGCCGTTCCGAACCGGGCGAAGTCCCGCCGATAGGGTTGCGCCAGACCCCACGATGTCCCGGAGATGCACAACCGGTCTTGCGCCGGATGCGTGAGCCTCCCCCCACCGCCGATCTGAAACCGCATTTTCGGGAGGTGCCGGTTGCTGTTTCGCTTCGACACTCGGGCACTCGTAGCCGTCGTGTTCCCAATCGTCGTCGGATCCACGTTCGTCGGTGGCGCGCTTGGGCGGTACCTCCGAGACCACGGTGAGCGAATCCGTGAACCGCTCGGTGTCGTGCAGGCCGCGCTGGTCGGCTTCGTGGCCTTGCTCTTGGCGTTCGGCCTGAGCATGGCCGTCGGGCGTTACGAGGCGCGCCGCGACGCAGTTGTGAATGAAGCGAACGCGGTCGGGACGGCCTATCTGCGCGCACAAACGCTCGTCGAGCCTTTGCGCACCGAATCGATGCGGCTGTTGAGGGAATACACCGACAGCCGCATCGCGCTCTCCGACGCGGTGCCGGACTCGGCCCGGTTCCGCCGCGCGGCAGCGACGAGCCAAGCGATCCAGCGCAAGCTGTGGGGTCTCGCAGGTGAGACCCTGACTTTGTCGCCGGAGTGAATCGGCCTGGGATCCCCGGAGACTCCATACCTTGGAAGCGAGGATGGAGTCA
>BTUT01000155.1:0-7087 GCA_045862935.1 Acidimicrobiia bacterium | reverse complement strand
GACCCGTTCAAGGACACCGCCGGACCGGCGCTCAACCCGCTCATCAAGGTGATGAACCTCGTCTCGCTGCTCGTGCTCCCGGCGATCATCAGCATGCGCGACAACGACTGGCGCTACGCGATCGCCGGGGGCGCGCTGGTGGTGCTCCTCGTGGCGATCGCGTACTCCAAGCGCTCCGGCGGAGGCTTCGCCGAGGAGGCGGACGTCCTCGAGCAGATCATGGACGAGAAGGGCATGCCGGAGGGCGCGTCTGCCGGCGAGTAGGCCGCCGTCCGGTGACCGACGTGCCGGACGCCGTCGCGCGTCCGTGCGTCGGAGGTGCAATACGCTCGGTGGGTGGCGTTCCAGGACCGGATGCACGACAACTTCTGCTTCGGCTGCGGGGCCGACAACCCCGACGGCCTGAGGCTGAAGAGCGAGTGGGACCGCGCCGATCCGGCGCTCGCGACCTCGACGTGGTTCGCGGACCCGGCGCACTCGGCCGGGCCGCGGCACGTGCTGAACGGCGGGATCATCGCGACGCTCCTGGACTGTCATGGGGTCTGCACCGCGGTTGCCGACGCCTACCGGCGCGAGGGCCGCGACATCGGCTCCGACCCCGAGCTCTGGTACGCGACGGCGTCGTTGTCCGTCGAGTACCTGCGACCCACGCGGATCGACGCGCCCCTCTCGCTGAGCGCGCGGGTGGTGGAGGTCGACGACCGCGCCACGACGGTCGAGTGCACGTTGACGGCCGACGGGAAGCCCCGCGCCCGGGCCTCCGTGCGGGCGGTGCGCGTCCCCGACAGCTGGCGCCACGGAGCAACCGCCTGAACTCCCGCGGCGACCCCGTGACCGTCGAACGCCCATGCTGGGGTCGTCCGCCACGGGCTCGGGTGTGGGGTGCGCCGGACGGCGCTTCCGGTTCCGGGGCCGTCGCCCCGATAGCCTGCCGCACGCTCTCCGGCCGGCCATCCGGTCAGCCGTCCGAGCTGCCAACCGACCCGGACAAGGGGTGCTCACGTCGTGCTCGGTGATCTCAGTCAGTGGGTGTCCGACGTCATCGAGGCCATCGGCTACCTGGGCGTCGCCCTCCTGGTCGCGCTCGAGAGCATCTTCCCGCCCATCCCCTCCGAGGTCGTCCTGCCGTTCGCGGGGTTCTACGCAGGCAAGCAGGGCGCGATCGAGGTCTTGGGCATGATCCTCGCGGCCACCGCCGGATCGCTCGTCGGCGCGTGGGTCCTCTACGGGCTCGCCGCGTGGATCGGTCCCGTCCGCCTGCGCGGCTTCGTCGTGAAGCGGGGCCGGTGGTTCGGGGTCAAGGAGCGTGACCTCGACCGCTCCGAGGCCTGGTTCGACAAGCGCGCGAACGCGGCGGTCCTGCTCGGCCGGTGCGTGCCACTGGTGCGCTCGATCGTCTCCATCCCGGCCGGCTTCCGGCACATGCCGATCGTGCCGTTCACCATCTACACCGCGGTGGGCAGCCTGGTCTGGAACGCGGCGCTCATCACCGCGGGCGCGGTGCTCGGCGCGCGCTGGGAGGAAGTGGGTGACGTCGTCGCCATCCTCCAGTGGCTCGTCATCCTGGTCATCGCGGTCGCCGTCGCCTGGTTCGTGTGGACCCGGTTCGTGCGGCCGCGCCTGGCACGCGCCGGGGATCTGCCCGACCCCGAGTGATCGTCGATCGAGCGGGCCGTCCCGGGCTCCGCTTGACAGCGCGGGACGCGGTGTGGCAGCACTCCCGCCCCGAACGGCGCGACGTGCGTCGCTCCGAGCAAGTCGCCCAACCGAGGAATCGTCCGTGTCCAAGCCTCTCGTGATCGTCGAGTCGAACGCCAAGGCGAAGACCATCGAGGGCTTCCTCGGTCGCGACCGCTTCCGGGTCATGGCGTGCATGGGGCACGTCCGGGATCTCCCGCGGAGCGCGAAGGAGGTCCCGCCGTCGGTGACCGACGCGCAGGTGCGGCGCCTGGGGATCGACGTCGACAACCATTTCGCCCCCATCTACGTCGTGCCCGCGGACCGCAAGGATCGGGTCCGAGCGTTGAAGGCAGCGTTGAAGGACGCCGACGAGCTCTACCTCGCCACCGACGAGGACCGCGAGGGCGAGGCCATCTCGTGGGAGCTCCTCGAGCTGTTGAAGCCGAAGGTGCCGGTGAAGCGGATGGTGTTCCACGAGATCACGCGCGACGCGATCGAGGACGCCATCGAGCACTGGCGAGATCTCGACATGAAGCTCGTCGAGGCCCAGGAGGGCCGGCGCATCCTCGACCGGCTGTTCGGCTACGAGATGTCGTTGGTGATGCGCCGCCGCGCGGGCGGCGCGACGTCGGCGGGTCGGGTCCAGAGCGTGGCCGCGCGCCTCGTGGTCGAGCGCGAGCGCGCCCGCATGGCGTTCCGCTCCGCCGACTACTGGGATCTCGTGGGGACGTGCGCCGCCACCGGCGGCGGCGCCTCCGCCGAGTTCCCCGGCGCGCGGGCGTGTGTGGCCGGGCCGCGGGGGGCGGGCGGCCGGGACGTCGACCCCGGGGCGGGGCGTCTGGCCCGACCGGGGGAGGTCGTGCACCTCGACGAGCCCGCGGCACGCCGCCTCGCCGCCGACCTCGAGGACCAGACCTTCCGCGTGGTGTCGGTGGAGTCGCGCGACACCACGGAGCGCCCGAAGCCCCCGTTCATCACGTCGACGCTGCAGCAGGAGGCGGGCCGCAAGCTGGGCTTCAGCGCGGCCCGGGCGATGGCCGTCGCGCAGCGTCTCTACGAGAACGGCTACATCACCTACATGCGCACCGACTCCACGAACCTCTCCTCGGAGGCGGTGAACGCGGCGCGCACCGAGATCCGGGCGCGCTTCGGCGCGCCGTTCCTGCCCGACGCGCCGCGTACCTACCGCGGCAAGGTGAAGAACGCGCAGGAGGCCCACGAGGCGATCCGCCCGGCCGGCTCGCAGTTCCGGCACCCGGATTCACTGGCCGCGGAGCTGTCACACGACGAGCGGCGTCTCTACGGCCTCATCTGGATGCGCACGATCGCGTGCCAGATGAGCGACGCCCGGATCCGGCGGGTGACCGTCCGCTTCGACGCCACGAGCGCGTCGGGCACCCACGTGACGTTCCAGGCCACCGGTCGCACGATCGAGTTCGCCGGCTACCGGCGGGCGTATGTCGAAGGCTCCGACGACCCGGATGCCGAGCTCGAGGAGCAGGACGTGCTGCTCCCCCCGCTCGCCGAGGGCGACGTCGTGGCGTGCCGCTCGCTCGATGCGGCCGGGCACACCACCCAGCCGCCGGCGCGCTACACGGAGGCAAGCCTCGTCAAGGAGCTCGAGGAGCGCGGCATCGGGCGGCCGTCGACCTACGCATCGGTGATCGACATCCTGTTGCGTCGCGACTACGTGTGGAAGAAGGGCACCGCGCTCGTCCCCTCGTGGACGGCGTTCGCGAAGCAGCAGCTCTTCGAGCGGCACTTCGCGCACCTCATCGACTACGACTTCACCGCGACGATGGAGGAGGCGCTCGACGCCGTCGCACGCGGCGAGGCCGAGGCCGAGAAGTGGCTGCACGCCTTCTACTTCGGCAACGGCCAGGCCGGGCTGCGCGAGCTCGTCGACGAGGAGCACCTGGCGACGATCGACCCCGCCGTGGTGAACGCGGTGCCCATCGGCACCGACGCCGAGGGGCGCGAGATCGTGGTGCGCGTCTGGAACAACGGCGCCACCGTCGAGCGCGGCGACGACAAGGGCCCGGTCCCCGCCGAGCTCGCCCCCGACGAGCTCACGGTCGAGCGCTCCGAGGAGCTGATCAGCCAGGGGATGGCCGGACCACGCGTGCTCGGGACCGACCCCGAGACCGGCCTCGTGGTGCTCGTGCTCACCGGACGCTTCGGTCCGTTCGTGCAGCTCGGTGAGGTCCAACCGGGCACCCGATCGGCGGAGAAGCCGCGACGCGCATCGTTGTTCGCGGAGATGGCTCCGGAGACGGTGACGCTCGACGACGCGCTCGCGCTCCTCGCGCTCCCGCGGACCGTGGGCGAGTCGGACGGCCAGCCGATCACGGCCCAGAACGGCCGTTACGGGCCCTACCTGAAGAAGGGCACGGAGACCCGCAGCCTCGAGCACGAGCGCCAGCTCTTCACGGTGACGCTCGCCGAGGCCGAAGCGATCTTCGCGCAACCCAAGCGCGGCCGGGGACGCGCGGCGCGAGCCCCGCTCGCCGAGCTCGGGCCCCACCCGGACTCCGGCGCGCCGGTGCGCGTGCTCGAGGGACGGTTCGGCCCGTACGTCACCGACGGCACCACGAACGCGAGCGTCCCGCGAGGGGTGACTCCCGAGGAGCTGGACCTCGAGCGCGCGGTCGAGCTGCTGCGCGAGCGCGAGGCCCGCGGGCCGGCGAAGGCGAAGCGGACGGGCGCGAAGAAGGAGGCCGCGGCGAAGAAGTCGACGGTGAAGAAGGGCGCGGCCACGAAGTCGACCGCGAAGAAGCCGGCCGCGAAGAAGTCGACCGCGAAGTCGGCCGCGAAGCGGACCGCCACCTCGACCCGGGCCGCGGCGAACGCCGCGCTCGCCGCCCAGGCCAGGGGAGCCGACCCGTCGCCCGAGCGCTGAGCGCGGGGTCCGGTGGCGTCGGGGTCCGGTTCTAGGCTGGCCCCAGGTGAGCAAGGACCAGGCCCCGTTCATCCCGAGCAGCCCCGACGAGGCGCCGGTCCCACCGGCACCGTGGCGCGTCTTCGGCACGAAGTCGTACTTCCGGCTGTGGCTCGCGCAGGTGATCTCGAGCACCGGCGACTGGATCGGGCTCATCGCGATCCTCGCGATCGCCGCCCGGCTCTCCGACAACTCGGGCGCGGCCGTGAGCCTCGTGATGCTCGCCCGAGTGGTGCCCGGCTTCTTCCTGGGCACCATCGGCGGCGTCCTGATCGACCGCTTCGACCGGCGTCTGGTGATGGTGTGCTCCGACGTCGGGCGCGCCGGCCTGCTCGTGCTCCTGCCGTTCGTCGAGACGCTCGCGATGCTGGTGGTGGTCAGCCTCGTGCTCGAGGTCTTCACCTTGCTCTGGGGTCCGGCGAAGGATGCCTCGGTCCCCAATCTCGTGGGCAACGAGCAGCTCGCATCGGCGAACACGCTCTCCCTGGTGGCGTCGTACGGCACGTTCCCGTTCGCGTCGGTGATCTTCTCGCTGCTCGCCGCGCTCGCCGCGTGGCTCGGGTCGTTGGGTGCGCTCCGCGCGTTCGAGGTGGACCAGGAGGTGCTCGCGCTGTTCTTCGACGCGGGCACGTTCCTCGCCTCGGCGCTCATCGTGTGGCGCCTGCCGATCCCGCGAGGGGGGACGCACGCCGAGTCGAGGCTGAAGCTGTCGGAGACGGTGGGCGAGATCAAGGAGGGGCTCGCCTACATCGCCCACGAGCCGCGCGTGCGCGGCGTGATCGTGGGGCTCGGCATCGGCCTCATCGGGGGCGGCGCGATGATCCCCCTCGGGCCGGTGTTCGCGAAGCAGGGGATCGGCGGAGACTCCGCGACGTTCGGGGTGCTGATGAGCGCGCTGGGCTTCGGCGCCGCGACGGGTGTGATCCTCCTGCTGTTCGTGCAGAAGCGGATCCCCCGTGAGACCGTGTTCGACTTCGCGGTGATGGGGACCGGGATCTTCCTGATGCTCGCGGCCACGCTGTCCGCCCTGTTCCCGGCGGCCCTCGCGGTCGCGTTCGTCGGCGCGTGCGCGGGGACGTCGTACGTGACCGGGTTCACCGTCCTCCAGGAGACGGTGCAGGACGAGCTGCGCGGGCGGATCTTCGCGACGCTCTACACCGTGATCCGCATGTGCCTCCTCGTGGCGCTCGTGATCTCTCCGCTGTGGGCCGACTTCTGGGACTGGATCGTGAACGACATCGGTCACGTGGGCGTCGTGTCGATCGGCGACGTGGACTACTCGTTCCCGGGGGTGCGGATCGCGTTGTGGGGTGGCGGGCTCATCACGCTGGGTGCGGGCCTCTACGCACGGTGGTCGTTGACGCACGCGGCGAAGGCGCCCGGGGCGGAGACGGACGTGGCTCCGGATGCCGCGGCATGAGCGGCGCCGTGGAGCGCGACCGGGCCGGCGGCGCCGCGGGACGGTTCGTGGTGCTCGAGGGCTGCGACGGGTGCGGCAAGAGCACGCAGGTCGCCCGCCTCGTGCGCCGGCTCGAATCGCTCGGCCACGACGTGGTCGCGACCTTCGAGCCGGGGGCGACCGAGCTGGGGAACACGCTCCGCGGGCTGCTCCTCGGGGGCGAGATCGTGCCCGGCGCACGGGCCGAGGCGTTGCTCATGGCGGCCGATCGCGCCCAGCACGTCGACGAGGTGGTTCGCCCCGCCCTCGCACGGGGAGCGTGGGTGGTGAGCGACCGCTTCGTGGGCTCGTCGCTGGCGTACCAGGGTGGCGCGCGCGGTCTCGGCGTCGAGGCGATCGCCGCGGTGAACGCGTTCGCCACCGCCGGCGTCTCGCCCGACCTCGTGGTGTACCTCTCGGCGCCGCTGAAGGTGCTCGCGGCACGACGGCGGGGCCGGTCCGACCGCATCGAGGGCGAGGGGGACGCGTTCCTCGCCGCGGTGGCGGACGCGTACGACGTCCTCGCCCGCGACCTCGGCTGGGCCATCGTCGACGCACGAGCCGACGCCGACCGAGTCGAGCGCGCGGTGTGGAACGCGGTCCGGGAGGCCACCGGCCCGTGAGCCCGACCGCGGCGTGGGCGCCACCGTGGGACCGGATCTCCGGCCAGGACCGGGCCGTCGCCACGCTCGCGCGTGCCACCGAACGACCGGTCCACGCGTACCTGCTGGTGGGCGCGCGCGGATCGGGGGTCGAGGACGTCGCCCGGTGCTTCGCCGCCGCGCTCGTCGCCCCCGGCGACGCTCGGGTCGCCGATCTCGCGTTCCGCGGCATGCACGCCGACATCGTGGAGTTCGAGCCGGAGGGTGCGGGCTACCGCGTCAACGAGGACGTACGCCAGCGCATCATCCCCGAGGCATCGCGCAGCCCGATCGAGGGTGCGCGCAAGGTCGTGCTCCTGTACGAGGCCGACCGTCTGAGTGCGAACGCCGCGGTGTCGGCGAACGCGCTGCTCAAGACGATCGAGGAGC
>BTUT01000154.1:0-7088 GCA_045862935.1 Acidimicrobiia bacterium | reverse complement strand
TGCGCCGAGCACGCCGACGGCGAGCCCCCCGGTGACCAGCGCAGCCGCCACCGCGCGCTTCGAGCGACGCTTCGAGTGTCGGGTCATCGGGTTGCTCCTCGAGTCACGGCGGCCGCCACCGCGGGCGTCGCGGCGGCGATCGCGGTGGTCATCGCGGCGGTCATCGCGACGCGGCCAGGGAGAACGTCGCCGTCCCCGTGCGGCACTGTCCGGGGGCGCCCGCGATCTGCTCGGCCGACTCGGTCACGGTGCCGGAGAGGCTGGTCGCGCGCCAGAGGCCGTCCTGGGGAACGGCGCTGCCCGGGGTGAAGGTGATCGTCCCCGAGTTGCGCAGCCCGCCGGCCACCGAGACCCGACCGTCGTCGAGGACGCAGTCCTGAGTGCCCATGTCGGGATCGGTGCCCGTGTAGACGCCGTTCGTGTAGGCGAGCGGGATCACGTGGGAGCCGTTGGCGGTCTCGCGGGTGAGGGTGACGCTGCACGAGCCGGCCGTGCAGGTCCCGGCGAAGCTGTACGTGCGGTTCCGGGTGGAACCCCCGGTGAGGTCGCGGAACCCGTTCGTCCCCGTGACGGTGAGGGTGACCGGCCACGCGCCCTCGATGCGGGCCTGGGCGAGGTCGTCGGCCGTGGGCTGGCCCGTCGCCTCCGCCACACCCGCCCGTGCGTCGGCGTCGAGGTTCTTCGTGATCCACGCGTTGGTGAACAGGATGTCCGGCGGTTCGGTCTGCACCTCGCCGGGTGTGCCGCTCGGGTCGACGGTCACCGACTGGCCGCGGGCGACGCCGACCACCTTCCCGAGCG
Organism: Acidimicrobiia bacterium; assembly: GCA_045862935.1. GTDB lineage: Bacteria > Actinomycetota > Acidimicrobiia > IMCC26256 > PALSA-555 > CAIUKV01. The sequence goes on along the minus strand of BTUT01000154.1, from coordinate 6,287 downwards.
AGCTGAGCTGGAGCTTGCCGTCGACGAGGGTGAACCGGCAGGTGGTGGACTTGCGGAGCTTCTTGAGGGCCTTCTTCGTCTTCACGACCTTGAACGCCACCCCGGACGGCAGGCTGCACTTCGTGAGGAACGCGGTGCCGAGCACGGCCGCGGTCGCGCCGTTGCCCCCGCTCTGGGCGAAGGTGTCCTCGCCCGAGAGCTTCTGGACCCGGTTCCAGGTCTGGCCGGCGCTCACCGTGCCCTCGACCTGACGCTGACCGGTCTTGCTCACCAGCTTCTCGAGGGTGAACACCGTTGCGTGGTCGAGTCGGGTGAGCGACCCGTCCTCGAACGTGATCTGGGCGAGGCCGGTGCCGTCCGTCTGGACGGTGTCACCGGTCTTGACCCGCTGGTTCGCCTTCGCCTTCTTGAAGGTGGTTGCGCCCTTCTTCAGCACGGTGACGCCCGGCGCCTCGATCGAGAGCTTGCCTGGCGCTCCGCTGCTCGCGGCGCCTGCCGGTGCCCCGAGCGCCGCAGGCGATGCAGCCGCGAGCGCCGCGGCGGTGAGCACCGCGGGCACCCGCCACCCGGCGTGGCGCGCGCGGGTTCGGTGCGCGGTGCCAGCGCGCCGCATGGCGGTGGCGCCCGCCCGCCTGCCGAATGCCCCCATGGCGTGCTCCCGTTCTCCGACCGCGTCCGATGTACCGAGCCACCTGCCGGACTCCGGGCGCGGTGTCGTTCAGTGTAAGCCAGATCCGGGCGGCGGGTGAGCGCGCTCGGGGGCAGGGGGGCTCGGCCGGACTTCGTCACGTTCCGTGGTGGGAACGCCGCCGAGGCTCCGAGCAGCCCGCAGTGCGGTGGCGACGATCGTGAGCGTCGGTCCGTACCCGGTCGAGGTGGGGAACACCGACGAGTCGGTCACCACGACGTTGTCGACGTCCCAGCAGCGCTGGTGGGGATCGCAGACCGAGGTGCGGGGGTCGGAGCCCATGCGGGCGGTGCCCATCACGTGCCGGGACACCGGGGTGGGGTCGCTCCCGGCGCGCTGGTGCTCGGCGAGCGGAGGGGACGTGACCCAGAACGTCGAGTGCGCGCCGGCCTCGCGCAGCACGGCTTCGAGGCGCGGCGCCCAGTGACGCGCGCACGCGATCTCGTGGCGGTGCGGCGAGTAGGTCACCCGGCCCGCGGGCAGCCCCCAGACGTCGCGGATCCGTGGATCGAGGTCCACCCGGTTCGACGCCTGGGGGAGGTCCTCGCCCTGCATGGTGAACGCGGCCATCCGGTCGCGCATGGTCGACTCGAGCATGAGGCGACTGTGCTGCTCGCCGGGCGGGAGGTGGATGGCCTCCATGATCGGCTGGCCCGCACCGCCGTGCTCCACGATGCCGCCGCGCAGGTAGGGGAGCCCCGCAGCCCGCGCCGCCACGCGCGCAGCGGCGTCGGGGACGATCGGGTCGTCCATGAGGTGGGTCACGGCGCGCCCGCGGTGCGCATGCAGCCGGAACGGGAACAGGCCGAGCACGTAGGTCTGGAAGTGGTACATGAGGTAGCGGCCGACGACGTCGGGGTTGCCGATGCCGCTGCGGAGGAGCAGACGAGGAGTCTCGAATGCACCGCACGCGATGACGACGTGCGACGCGCTGACCTCGCGCGTCGCGCCGGCGTCGTCGAGGTAGCGGACGGCGCGAGCCCGACGGCCGCTCGCGTCGCGCAGGATCTCGGTGGCGTGGGCCTCCGTGCGGATCTCGCACCTGCCCGTGCGCAGCGCCGCGCGCAGGAAGGCGACGGGATCCCCCTTGGCCTCGATCGGGCAGCCGTAGAACGAGCAGAAGCCGCAGTTGACGCACGCGGGGCGACCGTCGTACTCCACGCTGTTCACGCCGGTCGGGGCCCGGTAGGGGTGGTACCCGAGGCGCTCGGCGGCCGCCGCGGTCAGCGTCGCGCAGAACATGTCGGCCCCGGGGGCCATGGGGTACGGACCGGAGCGCCACGCGGCGAACGGGTTCGCCCGGTGATCGCCGGCCACCCCCACGAGGCGCTCGGCCTCCGCGTAGTACGGCTCGAGATCGTCGTAGCCGAAGGGCCAGTCCGCGATGTCGGCCCCCTCGACGGGTCCGAGCTCCGAGCGCGCGTGGAAGTCGACCTCGCGGAACCGCGGCAGCTTCGCGTCGGCGTGGAAGCCCCCACCGCCGACGGTCGACGGCAGGTTGTTCACCTCGCCGACCCACGTGTGGTCGTCGTCGGTTCCTGCCGGACGGAAGGTCCGCGGCTCCGCGAGCGGGTCCGGTCCGAGGAAGTGGCGGACGGTGTGCTTCAGCTCGTCGTTGCTCACGTGGCCGAGCGGCCCGAACGGCGCATCGAGCGAGAGGAGGTGGTTGCTGCCCTTCTCGAGCATGATGACCGACCATCCCGCGGCGGTCAGCGCGTCTGCGGCGGTGGAGCCGCCGGGTCCGGTGCCGACGATGACTGCGTCCGCGTCGCGCGTCATGCTGGGCCGATCATGCTCGACCCGACACCTCGACGTCGGTGTAGCCACGCGGGGCCACGTCGCCGGGGAACCCGATCGCGCGCCACCCCGCCTGGTCCCGGTTGCCTCCGTACTCGGGTGCGGCGTACGCCCCTTCGCACGCGTGCCGGTAGCACAGGGCCTTGAACGCCGGGTGGGCATCGAGTCGCCGGTCCTGCTCCTCGCCGCTCTGGTCCGCGAAGTCGCCGCCGAGCGCGGCGAGCCCGTCGCGGTACTGCTGCTGCCAGCCCGCCACCGGCCCGTTGTGCTCACGAGCGGGGTCGCCCTGCGAACCCTCGATCCGGGTGCGCCACGCCAGCTCTTCCACGCGCGAGAGCGCCAGGAACTCCGAGAACTGCGCTGCACCTCCGGCGCGGCCCGAGTAGGGCCCGCCCGCCCAGATGCGGGGCGGGTCGAAGGTGAACGCGCCGAGCAGCGTGTCCACGTAGTCGGCCACGCCGAGGGCGGCCGCACCGGGGTGAGCGCCGAGCGGCGGGATCAGCCGGTCGACCACGGCCGAGAGCACGCGGTGCTCCTCCTCCGTCAGCCACACCGGCACGGCCGCTCCCCTCGGGTCCACGCCGCGAGCCCGGCGCACGCCCCGACCCGCGCCTGCGCCTGCGCCGGCTGGCCCACCGGCGCCGACGCTCGTGCTCGCCGCGGTGGCCGCACGTCTCGCCGGCCGAAACCTGACGCGTGCGTCATGTTATGCTGCGCGGCGAGGAGGTGCACGATGACCCAGCGCGAGTTCAAGGATCTTCGGGGCGGCGAGAACCTCGAGGGCGGCACCGGTCTCCCCGTCGACGAGTTCATGGACGGCCTCGAGGCGTTGCAGACCGAGATCGTGGTCACGAAGAACCTCGTGTGGGAGCGGGTCGCCGACGGCACGCTCGCCGAGGACCTGTTGAAGCGGCTGTGCAAGGAGTACTACTTCCTGGGCAAGTGGTACACCACCGAGTTCGGCTCGCTGGTGTCGCTCGCCCCCGACGTCGACGCCCTCGACCTCCAGACCAGCCAGCACTTCGCGCACTGGCTCCAGAACCTCGCCGACGAGACCGGCTACGCCGGCGACGCCAACCACGTCGACATGAAGGTGACCTGGGCCCGCCAGCTCGGGCTCACCGACGACGAGCTGCTGGGCTACCGGGTGATGCCCGAGACCATCGGCACCGTGTTCACCACGCTCTACTACATGCGGCGCACCTACGAGGAGGGGCTTGCGGCGTTCGGGTGGGCGGGTGAGCGCTTCGCGGCGTCCACCAACTACGCGCGGATGATGTACGAGGGGATGCGCGACCACTACGGCATCGAGGTCGACAACTTCAAGGTCCACGCGTACGCCGAGGAGCAGCACGGCCAGGCTGCCGACTACCTGCTGCGCCAGGTGGTCACCACCGCGGGCCAGCAGCGTCGCGTCCGCCGAGCCGTGGAGCACGTGCTGAGCTGCCGCAACCAGCGCAACGTGGCGCTCAACCGCTGGCTCGACGAGCCCGGCGCCCTCCGGTAGCCCACACCCGATCCGTGCGTCGAGGGTGTTCGGTGGTCCGATCGCGCGCCGCCGGGTGAGGATCTCGGGATGATCATCGGCATCAGCGAGCACGCGCGCCGCACGCCCGACAAGGCCGCGTTCATCCTCGGCGACGAGACGCGGACCTTCGCCGAGCTCGACGAGCGCACGACGCGCCTCGCCCGCGCGCTCAGCCGTCGGGGCATCGCCGTCGACGATCGGGTCGCGATCATGTTGCCCAACTCGATCGAGCTCTTCGAGGTGTGGGCCGCCGCGAGCAAGGTCTCGGCGCCGGTGGTGCTCGTGAACTGGCACCTCAAGCGCGACGAGCTGGTGTACATCCTCGCCGACTCGCAGGCGAAGCTCCTCGTCGCCCACGTCGACCTGCTCGCGTACGCCCGGCCGGCGGCCGAGTCCACGGGATGCGCGCTGCTCGTAGTGGGGCGCGACGACGAGTACGAGGCGGCCATCACGTCGGGTGCGGCCGATCCCCCGATCGAGCTGTCCGCGCTCGGGTCGCCGATCTTCTACACCTCGGGCACGACGGGGCGACCGAAGGGCGTGGTGCACGGCCGGCCGGATCCCGACAAGGCCGCGCAGGCGACGCTCGGGCAGATCGCGCTGTGGGGCTGGACCGCCGACGACGTCCACCTCGTGACCGGCCCCGCCTATCACGCCGGTCCGGGGGGCTGGGCGATGGCCGCGCTCGCGGTCGGGGCGACCACGGTGATCCTGGAGGCCTTCGAAGCCCGGGAGTGGTTCCGGCTCGTAGCGGAGCACGGGGTCACGCGCACGTTCGCCGTACCGGCGCACTTCATCCGCCTGCTCGAGGTACCCGCGGCCGAGCGGGCGACCCACGACCTCGCGTCCCTCCGGTTGATCGTGCACGCCGGTGCCCCGTGCCCGGTGCCCGTGAAGCATCGGATCATCGACGCGCTCGCCCCGTGTGAGATCGCGGAGCTGTACGGGATGAGCGAGGGCGGGGCGACGCGCATCTCGATGGCCGAGTGGCTCGAGCGTCCGGGGAGCGTCGGCACCCCGTGGCCCGGTGTGGAGGTGAGGATCCTCGACGAGCTCGGCGCCGAGGTGCCGGTGGGCGAGCCGGGACTGATCTACGTGAAGCCGCCGGGTGGGGCGCGGTTCCACTACCACGACGACGAGGAGAAGACGGCGTCCGCCTGGCGCGACGGCGCGTTCAGCGTGGGCGACGTGGGCTACGTCGACGCCGACGGCTACCTCTACCTCACCGACCGCGCCGTCGACATGGTGATCCGCGGCGGCGTGAACATCTACCCACGTGAGATCGAGGACGTGCTGTACCAGCACCCCGCGGTCGTCGACTGCGCGGTGCTCGGTGTGCCCGACGATCGTCTGGGCGAGCAGCTGCTCGCGGTCGTGGAGACCCGCGAGCCCGTCACAGCCGACGCCCTCGCCGCCTTCTGCCGCGAGCGCCTCGCCGACTTCAAGGTGCCCGCCCGCTTCGAGCTCGTCGACGAGCTCCCGCGCCAGCCCAACGGCAAGATCCTCAAGCGCCTCCTCCGCGCCCAGCACCAGACGCCATGATGCGTCCCTCACCCCAGCTCCGCGTGGGGTGAGGGACGCACAGACGGACGGTGCGTCCCGGCCTCGCCGTGAGGCGACCGTCGCGGGTGACGATCTGGTCGACTCAGGCGGTGGGGTCGTGGACGTCGAGGAAGAACGGCGGGATCCCCGGGTCCGAGGCGGCGAAGAGGGCGTCGCGCTGCGCGGCGATCGACTCGATCGTCCACGTCTGCGCGCTCGTGACCTGCGACACCGGGCGCCATCCCTGCACGATCTGGGCCATGCCGCCCTGGATCTTCAGCACCTGGGCGGTGATGCCCTCGGACTCGTCGGATGCGAGCCACGCGACCCCCGCCGCGACGTTGGCCGGATCGAGCTTCTTCGCACGCTCCGCGGCCCCGGCGGGGTCGTTGCCTCCCATGAGGTCTTCGGTGAGGCGGGTGAGCGCCACCGGCGCGACGCAGTTCACCCGCACGCCGAAGCGGTCGAGCTCACGAGCGAGCACGATCGTCATTGCCGCGATGCCGGCCTTGGCCGCCGCGTAGTTCGCCTGGCCCGCGTTGCCGTAGAGCCCCGACTCCGACGTGGTGTTCACGATCTTCGCGTTCACCTTCTCGCCGGTCTCCTTGCTCTTCTGGCGCCAGTACGCGCCGGCGAATCGGCTCGGAGCGAAGTGGCCCTTGAGGTGGACCTTCACGACCGAGTCCCACTCCTCCTCGGTCATGTTGAAGCTCATCTTGTCGCGCAGGATGC
>BTUT01000153.1:0-7158 GCA_045862935.1 Acidimicrobiia bacterium | reverse complement strand
GATGCCCCCTCTCCTTGTGCGGTCTCGGTGGCGAAGCCCGGCGCTTCCGGGGCACCTGCGGGCCTCGCACAGTAGGTAGCGGTCGAGCACCGCGGCGATCCGAGGTCCGACGACCTCGACACTGCAGCGCTCGGCCACCTTCTCCGCCGCGCGGCTCCCGAGTGCCTCGGCGGTCTCCGGGGAGCGAGCGAGGGCGCACAGGCGATCCGCGGCGCCATCGAGGTCGAGGTACGGGATGACGTACCCGGCGTCGTCGCCGACGAGCTCGGGCATCCCACCCGCGTCGGCGAAGCACACGATGGGGACCCCGGTGGCGGCGGCCTCGAGGCACACCAGGGGGAACGGGTCCTCGCGCGACGGCAGGAGGAAGGTGTCGAAGACCTCGAAGTAGGGGCCGGGATCGGCCTGGTGGGGCACGAGGTGCACGACCGAGGTGAGACCGAGCCGGTCGCGGTCGTGCAGCACCGGGCCGTGCTCGGCCGGCGTCCCTCCCACCCACACGAAGTGCAGGGGGCGCCCGCCGGCTCGGTCCACGGCCGCCTTGGCGATCAGGGGGAACAGGTCGGTGCCCTTGCGCCAGTCGACGGTGCCGCAACCCCCCACCACGAACGCGTCGGCGGGGATCCCGAGCGACGCTCGAAGCGTCGCCCCGCGCCCGGGATCGGATCGTCCGGTGGGGATCCGGACGCACGGTGGGATCACGTCGATGCGCGCCGCCTCGATGCCGTGGTTGGCGACGAGGTTGTCGGCGACGGGGCGCGAGACCGCGATGTAGTGGTCGAACACCGCGAGGGCGGCCTGGAGCCGTGACGGGCTGGCCAGATGGCGGATGCGCGCCTCCAGCTCGTGGACGTGACAGACCGCCGGTCCGCGGACGGCCGCGGCGATCGCCGTGGCGAGGGGCGACGTGGCCAGGCTGTTCACGTAGAGGAGATCGATCCGTCCGGGGTCGATCCCGAGGTCGTCGAGGGGCACGGGTGCGATCCGGGTGGCGGGACGGCGGAGGAGCCGCCGCACGCGCGACGCCAGCACGCTGGTCGCCGCGGCCGGCGGTGGTGCCCCGGGCACAGTGGTGACCACCGTCGGCAGCACCGCCTCGTAGTCGGCGAGCAGCTCGCCCCCACCCGACAGGACCAGCGACAGGTCCGCGGGGTGGTGGGCTCGCAGCCACTCGAGGACCTGGAGCAGCACGATCTGCGCGCCCGCGCGGAACGCGTCGTGGCCCGCGACCAGGATCCGCTTCGACATGTCGCGCTACTTCGCCCGGACAGCCGGGTCGGGCTTCGAGTGCTTCCGGCGCAGCTCGACGCCCATCGCCGCGAGCACCCGCTGGACCCAGCGCCGCAACCGGCCTCTCCGCATCCCCGCAGCGGCGGGTGTCGTCAGGTCGGCGTACTCGCGACGCGGGAAGAGCGGGCGCACGGTGTAGGGGAGTCGCTCGTAGCCGAGCAGCTCGAAGTCGCCGTCGTAGCGACTCGTGAGGATGCGGATCGATCGATCGTCGAGCACCTCCCGCCACCGCGTCGAGGTGTCGAAGGACTGCCGCGCGCCGTCGGCGTTGGCGTTGCGACGGGGGAGCGGGCGGGCGTCCCACCCGAGGAGCCCCTGCAGCTCGGCGAGGTCCTCGCCGGCGTGCTCGACGCTGCCGAGGTAGTCGACTGCGGGGCGGCCGTCGGCATCGAGCAGGAAGTAGTACTGCGGCAGGAAGTGGAAGTCGGCGCGCGCGTCGGAGCCCTCGTCGGTCGCGAGCCAGTCCACGAACTCGGAGAACGTCATGCCGGGGTGCAGCCGTTCGTAGCTGGTGAAGATGGCGCGCTGACCGGGCGTGTCGAGGTAGTTGACGAACTTGTTGTAGTAGACGGCCACGATCCGCGAGTACGGGTTCCGGGCGAAGCTGAAGCTCTGCGGCCACGGTCCGTGCTCATCGCCCGGCGGGGGGCCTGCCCAGATCGCCGGGTCGAGGATCTCCTTGCCCGCGTTGCGCTCACCGGCGCGGAAGCCGGTCGGATCCAGGTCGGTGAGGTACGCGAGCATCGAGCGGCTGAGCGTCTTCGGGATGCAGTGGTACACGATGCCGAGTCGCGTCGAGACGAAGCTGTCGACGTGGAAGATCGCGGGCACTGCACCGCGGGGCTTGGAGAGCCGTCGAATTGCCACGCAGCGCGGATGGTACGGGCCGACCGTTCCCGTGCCCAAGCACGGCCGCCGCGACTCGGCCGGCACCCCTCCCCGGCGGCGGCGCGCCGACCACCGGGTAGGGTCCGGTCGTTTCGCGACGGAGGACCGCGCCGTTGACCACGAGACACCGGATCGTCGACGCGCTGAATCGGGCGCTGCGGCGTCGGGACGTCTCGATCCAGCGTTGGAGCAAGAGCACCGCCGCGGCTCGCGCGGGGTTCCTGGCGCGCGAGGGCGTCGACCTCGCGATCGACGTGGGCGGCTACCACGGGGACTACGGTCGGAAGCTGCGCCTCGGTGGGTACGGAGGCCCGATCCACTCGTTCGAGCCCCTCCCCGACGCGTTCGCGCGCCTGCGAGCGGTCGCGTCCGGTGATCCGGGGTGGCACTGCCACAACGTCGCGATCGGGGCGACATCGGGCACCGGCCGGCTGCACGTCTCGGGGAACGCGGTGAGCAGCTCGCTGCTCCCCATGCTCCCGGCCCACGAAGCCGGCGCCCCCGGTTCCGCCAACGTGGCCGAGATCGAGGTCGAGCTGCGTACGCTCGACGACTACCGCTTCCAGGAGCTCGCGCCGCGTTGTGCGCTCAAGATCGACGTCCAGGGCGCCGAGCGGCTCGTCCTCGAAGGAGCCTCGGAGCTGCTGCCGTCGGTCCGCCTGCTCGAGATGGAGATGTCCCTCGTGGAGCTCTACGCCGGCCAGGACCTGCTCGTCGAGCAGATCGTCTGGCTCGAGGGGTGCGGCCTGCGGCTGGTCTGGCTCGACCGGGCCTTCCAGGACTGGAGCACGGGCGATCTGGTGCAGGTCGACGGGATCTTCCGGCGAGTGGACTGAAGGGCCGATCGGTAGTCTGCGCCGTCGATGTCGAACCCGCCGAGCGACGCCACGCACCGGGCCCGGCTCATCGCGTTCTACCTCCCGCAGTTCTACCCCATCCCCGAGAACGACCGGTGGTGGGGTCCGGGGTTCACCGAGTGGACCTCGGTGGTGGAGGCCCGGCCGCTGTTCCCCGGTCACCGCCAGCCGCGGATCCCGGCCGACCTCGGCTTCTACGACCTGCGCGTCCCCGAGACGCGCGTCGCCCAGGCGGACCTGGCCCGGGCGCACGGCATCGAGGGGTTCTGCTACTGGCACTACTGGTTCGGGGGCGAGCGCCTGCTCGACCGGCCGTTCGAGGAGGTCCTCCGCAGCGGGCAGCCCGACTTCGGGTTCTGCCTCGGATGGGCCAACCAGCCCTGGACCGACACGTGGCTCGGCACCGGCCGGGTGCTCCAGGAGCAGCGCTACTCGCCCGACGACGACGTGGCGCACGGCCGGTGGCTCGCGGAGGCGTTCGCCGATCCCCGCTACCTCCAGATCGCCGGCCGGCCGCTGCTCCTCGTGTACCGACCGACCGATCTCCCGGACCCCGGTCGCACGGTGGACACCTTCAAGGCGGAGGCGACGCGCGCCGGGCTCGCGGAGCCGTTCGTCCTCGGGATCGACGCGCACGCGCTCGGACGCGACTTCCGGGCCGACGGGCTCGACGGAACCGTGGCGTTCGAGCCGAGCCTCGGCGTGCTGCCCCACAACAGTGCGCCGACCCCGCTCACACGACCGTGGCGCAAGGCCGCGCGGGCCGTGCGCAACGTGAGCCTGGGGGCGTGGAGCACGACCGCCAAGGTGCACAGCTACCGGAGGTTCCTCGCTCGCGCCCGGCGCGCGCGGGAGCGTCTCGATCACCCGTTCTACCCGACGCTCGTGGTGGGCTGGGACAACACCCCCAGGCGGGGCATCGGCGCGTACGTCCTCCTCGACGACGATGTCCGGGCCTTCGAGGGCCGGCTCCGGGAGCTGGTCGAGGCCGCGGCCGCCCAGGACTTCGACGACCGGGTGATCTTCGTGAACGCGTGGAACGAGTGGGCCGAGGGCAACCACCTCGAGCCGGATCTCCACGACGGGCTCGCGCGGCTCGAGGCCGTGCGTCGCGTCGTGATGGCCGAGTCGTGACCGATCTCCGGGCCCTGGCGTTCTACCTCCCGCAGTTCCACCCCGTCCCCGAGAACGACGCGTGGTGGGGTCGGGGCTTCACCGAGTGGCGCAACGTCGCGTCGGCGCGCGCGCTGTTCCCCGGCCACCACCAGCCGCACGTCCCCGCCGACCTCGGCTTCTACGACCTGCGTGTCCCCGAGACCCGCGACGCGCAGGCGGACCTCGCACGGGCGCACGGGATCAGCGGCTTCGTCTACTACCACTACTGGTTCGAGGGGCGGCGCCTCCTCGATCGGCCGTTCCGCGAGGTGCTCGCCTCGGGTCGGCCCGACTTCCCGTTCTGCCTGTGCTGGGCGAACGAGGACTGGACCCGCGCGTGGGACGGGGCGTCGGGTGAGGTGCTCGTGCGTCAGGGCTACTCGCCCGAGGACGACCGCGACCACATCCGGAGCCTCTTGCCTGCGTTCGCGGATCCGCGGTACCTCCGCGTGGACGGCAAGCCGCTGTTCCTCGTGTACTCCGCGAGCCGGCTGCCCGAGCCGCTGCGGACCACGGAGCGTTGGCGGACCGAGGCGGCGCGAGCGGGGATCGGCGAGCTGTACCTGTGCCGGGTGGAGCACGACGTCGAGGGCGGCGACCCGGCCGCGCTCGGCTTCGACGCGGCGGTGGACTTCCAGCCCGACTTCGCCAACCTCGGCCGGGCCCTGCGCCGCAGCTTCGGGGCGCGGGCCGTGCGGCGCCTCCACCTGACCAACGGGGCGTACCGCTGGCACCGGATCTACGACTACGAGACCGTGGTCGAGCGGATGCAGGCTCGCACGCCGGTCGCCTACAAGCGGTTCCCGTGCGTGACGCCCCGCTGGGACAACACGCCCCGCCGCCGGCGCCAGGCGGTCGTGCTGTGCGACTCGACCCCCGAGCGGTACGAGCGCTGGCTGCGGGCGACGGTGGACGCGTTCAGGCCCTTCGGGCCGGATGAGAACCTGGTGTTCGTGAACGCGTGGAACGAGTGGGCCGAGGGCAACCACCTCGAGCCCTGCCGGCGTTGGGGACGCGCGTACCTCGAATCCACGCGCCGCGTGCTCGCGGGTGAGGATTGACATGGCGAACGCGAGGATCTCGGGCCTCGAGGATCTCCCGCCGTCGCCGGCGTTGGCGGTGATCATCAACGTCCACACCGAGCTCGTGTCGACGCTCGCGCTCGCGAGCGCGATCACCCATGCCGGTATGCCGGTGGCGCTGGTGAACTGTGAGCCGTCCCCGGCGAGCACTGCGCATTTCGACCGGCTCGCACGCCGCTGGGACTTCGCCGTGCTCGACGCGCCGGTCGTGGGGCACCACGTCGCGCTCGCGAGGGTCTTCCGGTCGGTGCGGTCGGATCTCGTGCTGCTCCTCGACTCCGACGCGGAGATCCGTGCTCCGGAGCTCGTCCCGCGGTTGCAGGCGGCGTTCGAACATCCGCGGGTGTTCGGCTCGGGGTTCATCCACGGGCCGATGTGGCTCGACGAGCGATCGGGTGTGGCGCCGGGGACGTGCCTGTACGAGGAGCGGCCGTGGATGCACTGCACGATGCTGCGCGTGGCCCACGTTCGCGAGGCGTTCGCCGCGGGTGTCGACTTCGCCCCGCGGACCGTCTGCAACGACCTGATGTGGAGCCGCAAGATCTCGAAGGTGCTCGCCGGCCGCTTCCAGAACTCGTACGTCCCGGCGTTCCGCATCCTGGAACGACTCCCGGAGGCGACCCGCGCCCGCATGCGCGCGGCCCGCTGGCCGCGACTCGCGTGGGCCCGGCGGGACTTCCACGGCCACCGTCCCAACTACGTCGTCTGTGACACCGGCGCGGACCTGTACCAGTGGTGCAAGCAGCGGCGAGAGCTCGTCTATGCGGGCCTCCCGGTGGCCTTGCGCAGCGAGCGTGAGGTCGTGCACTACGGCGGTGTGACGCGGATGCACCTCTGGGGCGGGTCCGGGGGCTTCTCGACGCACGTCGACCGGATCGAGCACGAGGTCGCCGACCGCCTCGCGCGGTGCTACGGCGTCGACTGGCAGGAGTGCCGGGACGCGGTGGGCCTCGACTGACGCGACGCCCCGGTTCCACGCGGGTGTGGTTGGTGTCGTCAGATGGGGTCGGTGAGGGCAATCGACGCCTCGCGACCGATTCTGCGATACTTTGGCCATGCCGTCGTCGCGCCGCCCCCGCCCCGAGCCGCGGCCGGACGAGCCCAACACCGACGAGTTCCCGCAGGTGGTGCTGGAGCCGGCTCGGCGACCGCGCGCTCGACGCCCGCCGCCGAGTGCCGACCCGGCTGACGCCCGGCGGGCGCCGAGTCCCCCGCCGCCGGCCGCGGAGCCGGCCGACGATCTGAGGGGCGAGCCGGTGCTCGCGGCCGACCCGACGCTCGCCGCGCCCACGCGGGCGTTCCAGCGTCTCGCCGAACGGCGCGAGCTCGAGTTCGTGGCGCTGGCCGAGGCCCGCCGGACGGAGCTCCAGGACACCAGCGACAAGGCACGCGAGGCACTCGAGCGGGCCGTCACGAAGCTCGTGGAGGCGCTCCAGGAGGCGGCGGCCGAAGCGCGCGCCGCGATCCAGGAGGCCGCGGACGCCGAGCGCAAGGGACTGGCGCGAGCGGTCATCGACCGGATCGAGACGGTCGAGGAGAACCTGAGCGCCACCGCCCAGGCGCAGACGGGGGTGCTCGAGCAGGCGCTGCTCGGGGCGCGTGCGGCCATCGCCGAGGAGGTCGCCCAGGCGCGCAACGCCTTCCAGCAAGACGTCGCGACGGCTCGAGCCGGCTTCGAGGAGGCGGGCGCGGCGCGCGGCGACGACCTGCGCCAGCGCGCCGAGCTCCACCAGATGGGCATCGAGTCCGCGGCCGAGCGCCTGCGGCGCGACCTCACCGAGGCCGCGGCCGCGGCCACCGCCGCGGTCGAGGCTCGCTCGGCCGAGCTCGACCAGGCCGCGGTCGTCGCCACCGCCGCGGTCGAGGCTCGCTCGGCCGAGCTCGAC
>BTUT01000152.1:0-7201 GCA_045862935.1 Acidimicrobiia bacterium | reverse complement strand
GGCAGCATCTCCTTGGGGATGCTCTTCGTGACGGGCAGGAACCGCGTGCCGAGCCCCGCCGCCGGGAGCACCGCCTTCCGCACGGCATGCATGACGCAGAAGGTACCGTCACGCACGATGTTTCCGATCAGTGGGTCCAAGGTCGTCGTGACCGGCGGCACCGGGTTCCTCGGGAGCCACGTGTGCCGGGAGCTCACCGCCGCGGGCGCCGACACCGTCGCGCTCGGGCGCGCGGACGGCGACCTCGGCTCCCGGGCGACGATCGACCGGCTCCTCGACGAGCACCGGCCCGACGCCGTGATCCACCTCGCGGCCGTCGTGGGCGGGATCGGCGCGAACCGCGCCGAGCCGGGCCGGTTCTTCTACGAGAACGCCCGGATGGGCATCGAGCTCCTCGACGCGTGCCGCGTGGCCGGAGTGGCCAAGGTGATCGTCGCGGGCACCGTGTGCGCCTACCCGAAGTTCACGCCCGTGCCCTTCTCGGAGACCACCCTCTGGGACGGCTACCCCGAGGAGACGAACGCGCCCTACGGGCTGGCCAAGCGCATGCTCATCGTGCAGGCGCACGCGTACCGCGAGCAGTACGGCACCAACATCGTGTCGCTGATCCCGGTCAACCTCTACGGTCCGGGCGACAACTTCGACCTCGAGACCGGCCACGTCATCCCCGCGATGATCCGCAAGTTCGTGGAGGCCAACGACGCGGACACCGGCGAGGTGGTCCTGTGGGGCGACGGCACCCCGACGCGGGAGTTCCTGCACGTCGACGACGCCGCACGCGCGTTCCGGCTCGCGCTCGAGCGCTACGACGACCCCGAGCCGGTCAACGTCGGGTCCGGGCGCGAGATCTCGATCCGCGACCTCGCGACGGCCGTCGCCTCGGCCACCGGCTACCAGGGCGCGATCGTGTGGGACGCCACGAAGCCGAACGGACAGCCGCGCCGCATGCTCGACACCTCCCGGGCCGCCGAACGGTTCGGCTTCCGGGCCGAACGCGACTTCTCCGAGGGCATCCGCGAGACGGTCAGCTGGTACCTGGCGCGCCGCGGCTGATCCGCCGGCGCAGCCCGGGCCCGACGCGGCGCACCTTGCCGAGCAGGTGGCGGCTCGTCACGTCGACGGCGCGCCGCCGGTGCGCGCCCCGATCCGCGACCCGGGTGTGCTCGATCACTCGTTCGAGGAACCGGGCGAGGTCCGCCGCGTGGTCGTCGACCGACCGCACGAGGAACCCCCGTCGCGCGAGGTAGGACTCGGCGAGCGCGGGGTCGCGATCGACCTCGGCGACGCGCGCGACGAGCGACGCGAAGTCGGGGAACGCGGCGGCGTCGATGAAGCAGTCGGGGTGCACGTCCTGCGAGATCCGGGAGTTGCCCCAGTAGATCGGGATCGACCGCGCGAGCAGCGCGTCGTAGATCTTCTCGGTCGTGTACCCCGGGTGCGCCGAGTTCTCGAAGGCCACGGTGAAGCGGAACCGCGTCTGGTACTCGAGCTTCTTGCGCCGCCAGTTGCCGGTCCGGTCGCCCAGCTCGGGGACCTCGCAGTTCCGCAGGAACGACCCGGGGCTCGTCACCGCGCGGTAGCGGGAGAGCTCCTCGAACACCGCGGCCCGCTCCGGGGTGGGGTGACTCACGAGGAACAGGCAGAACTCCCGTCCCGGCCATCCGGCGTCGTCGACCACCGGGGGCTCGTACCCCCACATGCGCGCGACGAGCTCCTCGACCACGAAGTAGGGCAGGCGCAGGTACCGGGCGTCCGCGACGAAGTCGTGGCCGATGAAGAAGTCGGCCGACCGCCACGGGGGCCGCGTGTTCTCCCCGGTGTAGTGGAGCTTCGTGCCCACGAACCCGACGTGCTGGCTCCCGAAGTCGCTGAACAGCAACAGCTCGGCGTCGGCCGCGGGGACGATCTCCGCCGGAGCGACGTCCACGAGCGCGTGGAAGAGCGCGCTGTGCTCCGGGACGAACCCCTCCCAGAAGTCGCTGAAGGCGACGCGCAGCGGCGCACTCACTCGGGGTCGACCCCCAGTCCGTGCTCCTCGCCCCGCACCAGGCGCCGCAGGTTCGACGCGTGACGCGCCACGAGCAGCACGGCCACCCCGGTCACCACGGCGATGTCGAGGGTCGACCCACCCCCCACGACCACGCCGATCGGCGCGAGGACCGCGCAGGCGAGCGAGGCGACGCTCGCCTTGTGCAGCCCCCGGGCGATGACCACCCACACCACCGCGAGCCCCAGGGTGAGCAGGGGATAGACCACGAGGAAGACCCCCGCGCCCGTGGCGACGCCGCGGCCGCCCCGGAAGCGCTTCCACACGGGGAACACGTGCCCCACGACGGCGGCCACACCCAGGATCCACGCACCCCGGTGACCGTCGATCGCGAGCCCGGCCGCGGCGGCGATCGCGCCCTTCGCCGCGTCGAGCACCAGGACCAGCGCCCCCGCCTTCCAGCCGAGCAGCCGGAGCACGTTCGACGCACCGGGGTTGCCGGATCCGGCCTTCGTGACGTCGACGCCGTGGTGGCGCGCCACGAGCTGCGCGCTCGGGAACGTCCCGAGCACGTAGGCCAGCGGCACGAGCGCCAGGACGACCAGCACGCCGCCATTGTGAGGGACGCGCCCGCCGGGATGCGAGCCGCGTGCCGACGGCGTCGACGCTCGCCGCAGCCGGTGGACCGAGCCCCCGCACGGTGCGGTACGATTAGCACTCGGTTGCTGCGAGTGCCAGCACCGTGCCCCCAGCCTCAAGCCGCCCGCCCCGAGTCGGAGGATCGATGCCCACCTATCGCTACCGCTGCGGGAAGTGCAGTCAAGAGCTCGAGGTCTGGCAGTCGTTCGAGGAGCGACCCAAGACCCGCCACGCGGGCGGGTGCGGCGGGAAGCTGACCAAGGTCATGGCGCCCGCGGGCATCGTGCTGAAGGGCTCGGGCTTCTACAAGACCGACAACCGGTCGTCGAGCGGTGCGGGGTCACGCCCGAACGGCTCGGACTCCGGCTCGTCGTCCTCGTCGGATTCGGGGTCGTCGGGCTCGTCCTCGTCCGACTCCGGCTCGTCCGGGGCCTCGTCGAGCTCCTCGTCGTCCTCGTCGTCGAGCTCGTCGTCCAAGCCGAGGAAGGAAGCCGCCCGCACGACGGGCTGAGCCCGCGGCGGAGCCCGCCCGACCTTCCCCGCCTCCTCCCCCGCCTCTTCCCCCTGCCCCGGCGCCGTGGAGCGCCGCGACTCGAGGAGGAGGGCCGTGCTCCGACGTTCCCCGCGCGCCCAGGGGCTGTGGGTCGCCGCGCTGACCCTGGCGATCGTCACCACCGCGGTCGTCGCCGGCGACCTCTCGACGCTGCACCGGCGCGCCGGCAGCCTCGGTCCCGAGGAGCCGGTGGTCGTCGCGCGCCGTGACCTCCCGCTCGGCGCGACCGTCACGCCCTCCGACGTGACCACCCGGCGCATCCACGCGTCGCAGCAACCACGCGGCGTGCTCCACGACCGCGACGCCGTGGTGGGACGGGTCGTGCGCGTCCCCGTGGTGCGCGACGCCTTCGTGAGCGCACGCCACCTCGCGCCTCCCGCGCGAAGCGGACTCGACGGCGCGCTCCCCGAAGGCACCCGCGCGGTGCGGGTGCTGGTCGGCGACGGGCTGCACCCCCCGCCCGGCAGCGCCGTGGACGTCTACGCCGCGTCCGTCACGAGCGTCGACGCGCTCGGCACGGGACGCAGCCCCATCCCGAAGGCCGTGCTCGTCGCCGCCGGAGTGGTCGTGCTCGCGACCGCCGAGTCCGACGCCGACGCCGCGTCGAGCGGCTCCGACGTCGGCGTGACCCTCCTCGTCGGCACCGAGCAGGCGGCCGGGATCGCCGCCGCGGCCGCGCAGGGTCCGCTGTTCCTCGCCCTCGTGCCGCCCGAGGACGCGCGGGTGCCGGTCGGGCTCACACGCCGCTGAGCGCCATCTCCTCGACGAGCAGCGTCACCCCGGCGGCCGGGCCCGGCAGCCAGGTCAGATCGGACGCGACCTCCCGCACCGCGAGGAGCATGCGCCCCAACGTCGACGCGATCGTGACCTCCCGGACCGGCTCCGCGAACGCACCACCGCGCACGAGCAGGCCCTCGGCCCCGAGCGAGAGGTCACCGCTCACCGGGTTGGTCCCCGAGTGGAGGCCACTCACCGACTGCACGTAGAAGGCGTCACCGGCCGAGGCGACGACCTCGTCGGGACCGCGATCTCCCGGCGCGAGCACGAGTGCCCGGGCACCCACCCCCGGCGGCGGCGCGTACCCGCCCCGGGTGGCGGCGCCCGTGGTTCCGGTGCCGGCGCGCCGACCGGTCGTCGTGTTGTGCAGGAAGCCGCGCAGCACACCGTCGACGATCAGCTCGGTGCGGCGCGTGGGGATCCCCTCCCCGTCGTACGGCGCGGCACCGTACGCGCGCGCGTCCGTGGGGTCGTCGACCAGGGTGAACGACGGTGCCGCAACCTGCTCGCCCTCGCGCCCGAGGAACATCGTTCGGCCCTTCACCATCGCCTGACCGTTGAGTGCCGCACCGAGAATGCCCAGCAGCGCGCGGGTGACGAGGGGGTCGAAGATCACGGGCACGCGTCGCGACGACACCGGTCGCGCGCCGAGGAGCCGCGTGGAGCGCTCCACCGCGTCGCGCGCCGCCGCCTCGGGATCCAGCTCGGCGTAGTCACGTCCCACCGAGAACCCGTAGCCGGTGCGCGTGCCGTCGCCCTCGCCGGCGAGCGCGCTCACCGAGCACGAGCAGACGGTGCGCCGGCTCGCGGCTTCGATCCCCCGCGAGCTCACGACCACCGACTCGATCGCCGCGTCGCCGTACTGCGCGGACTCCACCCCGCGGATCCGGGGATCGAGGCCGAGGGTCGCCCGCTCGAGCGCGAGCGCGAGGTCCACCTTGTCGGTGGTCGGCACGCCGGACAGGCCGTCGCGCCACAGGTCGAGGTCCGCCACGGGCACGTCGGGGCCGTCGTCGCCCGTCGGGAGGTCGTTCCACTCCTCGGGGGCCGAGAACCGCGCGTTGTCGCGGGCGTCGTCGAGCACGGCGCCGACGATGTCGGGGTCGAGCGAGCCGGCCCACGCGCAACCCAGCCGGCCGTCGACCACCACCCGAACGCCGACACCCCCACTCTGAGCCACCGCGAGCTCCTCGACGCGCCCGCCGAACACCCTCACGTCGGTGTCGCGGGTCCGGGAGACGTACGCCTCGACCTGCTCACCGCGAGCCGCGCGGTCCGCGATCGAGCGGGCCAGGTCGACGAGATCCGGGCTCACGCCGCCGTGCCGCCGACGGTCAGCTCGGCGACCCGCAGGGTCGGCTGCCCGGACGACACCGGCACCCCCTGACCCTCCTTCCCGCAGGTGCCCGCCCAGGTGTCGAAGTCGCGCCCCACGGCGTCGACCAGCCGGAGCGTCTCGGGCCCGTTGCCGATCAGCTGCGCGGCCCGTACGGGCTCGGTGATCTCGCCGTGCTCGATGAGATAGGCCTCGGTCACACCGAACACGAAGTCGCCGGTGGCGGTGTTCACCTGTCCGCCGCCGAGCGCGACGCAGTAGAGGCCGTGCTCGGTGTCGGCGATGATGTCGTCGGGATCGGACTCACCCGGCGCGAGGTAGGTGTTGGTCATCCGCACCATCGGCAGGTGGCGGTAGGTCTCGCGCCGACCGTTGCCGGTGCCCGGCCGCCCCGCAGCCCGCGCGCGCACGAGGTCCCAGAGGTAGTCGGTGAGCACCCCGTCCTCGATGAGGACGTTGCGCTGCGCCACCGCACCCTCGTCGTCGATCGCGAACGAGCCCCACTCGTGCTGGAGCGATCCGTCGTCGACCACGGTCACGAGCGGTGACGCCACCCGCTCACCCACGCGTCCGCGGAACACCGACGCGTCGCGCCTCACCAGGTCGGCCTCGAGCCCGTGCCCGCACGCCTCGTGGAACAGCACGCCCCCGGCCCCGCGCCGCAGCACCACCGGCATGCGGCCCGACGGGGCGGGGCGCGCCCGCAACAGGGTGAGGGCCCGGTCGGCAGCCGTGCGGGCGACGTCCTCCGGCTCGAGGTCGTCGAAGAGCTCGAAGCCGACGGTGCGCCCGGGGGCCTCGGTGCCGGTGTGGAGCCCGGTGTCACCCTCGGCCACGCACGTGACCATGAACCGGGTGCGCACCTGGTCGTCCTGCGCGAAGACGCCGTCGGAGCTCGCCACGAGGATGCGCCGCCGACCGTCGGCGTACACCGCGCTCACCTGCCGGATCGCGCCGCCGCGCTCGCGGGCGGCGGCGTCCGCGCGGGCCAGCAGCGCCACCTTGGCGTCCTTCGAGACGGTCTCGGGCAGCAGCGTCGCCGAGGGCTCGTGCCGACCCGTGCTCGACGAGGCGATCGGGGTCACCGTCACCGGCGCACCGCCCTCGGTGGCCGCGGCGGCTGCGGCGGCGGCTGCGGCCTCGAGCCCCCGGGGCGACAGGTCGGCGGTGTGCGCGAAGCCGGTGCTCTCGCCCCGGACCACGCGGATCCCGGCGCCGCGGCTGCGCCCCGACACGATCTCCTCGACCCGTCCGTCGTCGAGGCGGGCGGTCACGTTGGCGCGGTCCTCCACGAAGATCTCGGCGAGGTCGCCGCCCCGCACCAGCGCGGCCGTGAGCGTCCGCTCGACGAGATCCTCCTCGATCACCTCACACTTCCTATCACCCAATAGGCTCGTGTCATGCCGCCGCGCCCCGGACTGACCGGGACCGCCCAGCTCGAGGTCACCGAGCACGACACCGCCACCGCGCTGCGATCCGGCGACGTCGACGTCCTCGCCACCCCCCGGGTGGTCGCGCTCGCGGAGGAAGCCGCCGTGCGGGCGGTGGCCGAGGCCCTCACGCCGGGAACCACGACCGTGGGATACCGCGTGCAGCTCGACCACCTGGCCCCCACCCTCCCCGGGAGCACCGTGCAGGCCGAAGCCACGCTCGAGACGGTCGAGGGCCGCCGCCTGACGTTCCGGGTCGCGGTCACCGACGGACGGGGCCTCGTCGCCGCGGGCCGGATCACCCGGGTGAGCGTCGAACGGACCCGGTTCATGGAGAAGGCCGTGGAGGGTGAACGATGAGCGGCCCGCCTCCTCCCCCGCCGCCTCCGCCGCCGCCGCCCCCCCCGCCACCCCCACCCCCGGGGGCGCCCCCGCCCGCGGCCCCACCCCCCGCGCTAACCCGGCAGGCGCCCCGCGCG
>BTUT01000151.1:0-7219 GCA_045862935.1 Acidimicrobiia bacterium | reverse complement strand
CACGTATACGCGGCTGTGGGACGCATCTCGGGGTGGGGGTGGGGGTCAGACGCGGTCGAGGGAGAGCATGTTGATGGCGTTGCCGCGCAGGATCTTGTAGGCGACGTCGGCATCGAGGTTCGCGGCCAGCTTCTCCACGTAGTCCCGGCTGTCGGGCCACGTGGTGTCGGAGTGCGGGTAGTCGACCTCGAAGCAGATGTTGTCGGTTCCGATCTCATCGAGGCTGCCGAGGCCGTGGTGGTCGTCGGTGAAGCACCCGAAGATCCGCCCCTGGTAGTAGGTGGACGGCGGCTCGGGCACGATGGCCTTCGCGTGGGTCCACGGCTCGTGCATCTCCCACACGCGGTCGGCCCGCTCGAGTGCGTAGGGCATCCACCCGATCTGACCCTCCGAGTACGCGAGCTTCAGATCGGGGAACTGGATCATCTTCCCGGAGAACAGCCAGTCGATCATCGACGCGAACGCGTTGTTGAACTGCAGCGTGCTGGCGACCGCGTCGGGCGAGTCGGGAGAGGCCAGCGGCATCGACGACGACGATCCGATGTGCATGTTGATGGTCACCGCGCGCTCGTTGCAGATCGCGAACAGCGGGTCCCAGTAGCCGGTGTGGATGCTCGGGAGGCCGAGCTTCGAGGGGATCTCCGAGAAGCAGATCGCGTGCACCCCCTTCTGGGAGATCCGGTCGACCTCCGCCGCGCACAGGTCGGCGTCCCACATGGGGACGATGCACAGCGGGATGTTCACACCCTGGGAAGGCGCGCACCACTCCTCGATCATCCAGTTGTTGTACGCCTCGACGCAGGCGAGCCCGAGGTCCTTGTCGTTGCCGTCCATGAACGTCTGCCCGCAGAAGCGCGGGAACGTGGGGAAGGGCAGGGAGCCGTCGGTCCAGTTGTCGAGGAAGTCCTTCACCCGGGCGTCGCGGTCGTAGCAGCCGGGGATCATGTCGTCGTAGGTGGCCGGGACCATCTGCATCTTCGTGCGGTCGAAGACCCGGTTCCCGTCGGCGTCGTGCGAGATGGCCTCCCGCGGGATGGCGACGAACTTCTTGTGGACGTAGATGAGCCGGTCCTCGTACATCCAGTAGTCGCCGAGCTCGCCGTCGGGGTCGATCGTGTTGCTGTAGCGCGCCCCGGGGTAGTGCTCGAACGGCGCGAACCGATCACGCAGCACCCGGGGGCCCTGCTCGCGGTGCTTCTCGGGCAGCCACGTCTGCCAGACGTGGGGTGGCTCGACGACGTGGTCGTCGACGCTGATGATCTTGGGGAGCTCCACGATGACCTCCGGACCCGGTCCCTGACGAATGCGTCAGTAGCCTAGGCCACCGGATCCGGAGCGCGAGGGGCCCCGGTGGCGGGCGCGACCCGGAGGGACGAGGTGGAACTCGGTCTGAGCGACGATCAGGAGCAGCTCGTCGCCACCATCGAGCGGCTGTGCCGGAACGAGGTCACGCCCGAGCGGGTGCGGGACGCGGAGCCGGGCGGCTTCGACGACCGGCTGTGGGCGGCGCTCACGGGCCTCGGGTTGGCAGGCATGGGGGCCCCGGAGACCCTCGGTGGGGGCGGGGCGGGCGTGCTCGACCTCGCGCTCGCCTGCGAGGTGCTCGGCGGCGCGCTCGCTCCCGTGCCCTTCGTCGAGCATGCCGTCGCCGCGAGGGCCCTCGCGCGGGTGCTTCCCGAGGGGGATCCCCTCCTGGACGCGGTGATCGCGGGGGAGCGCATCGCGACCGTGGCGCCGGTGCCCGCAGCCGGGGCGACCGCGAGAGCGGTGCCGGCGGCCGGGGTCGCCGAGGTGGTGGTCGCCCTCGACGGCGACGCGCTCGTGCTCGTCGAGCGCGACCCTCCGGGGGCCGAAACCCCGAACCTCGGCGCGTCGCCCGTCGCGCCGGTGGCCCTGGAGGGTGCCGGACGGCGCGTGCTCCGCGAGGGGGAGGCCGCGACCCGCACGTGGCAGCCGCTCCTCGACGAGTGGCGGGTCCTCACGGCGGCCGCCCTCACGGGCCTCGGTGCCAGAGCGCTCTCACTGGGGGTCGAGTACGCCAAGACCCGCCAGCAGTTCGGGGTCCCGATCGGCTCGTTCCAGGCGATCGCGCACGCACTCGCCGACGCCGCGACGGCCGTCGACGGTGCGTGCCTCCTCACCCGCGAGGCCGCGTGGGCCGCCGACGAGGAGCCCGCGCGACAGACGGTGCTGGCGGCGATGGCCTTCGCGTTCTGCAGCCGGGCCGCGCAGCAGGCCGCAGGGGTGTCGCTGCACACCCACGGTGGCTACGGCTTCATGCTCGAGTACGACATCCAGCTCGCCTACCGCCGGGCCAAGGCCTGGGCGCTGATGGGCGGCGACCCGCGCCGGGGCCTGCACGACCTCGCCGACGCGCTCTTCGGCCCGGCAGTCGCGACCGCAGGAGCCCGGTGATGGACTTCCGCCTGGGTCCCGAGAGCGACGCCTTCCGCGCCCAGGTGCGGGAGTTCCTCGACGAGCACCTCACCGTCGAGGTGCGCGAGCGCGCCCACGAGACCGGCACGGTGCACGACTGGGACTTCTACCGCGCGCTGGGCGAGCGCGGCTGGATCGGCGCGTCGTGGCCGGTCGAGTACGGGGGTCAGGGGCGCGACCCGTTCGAGCTCACGGCCATGCGCGAGGAGCTGCGCCTCGCCGGCGCGCCCACCGACGGCATGGGCACCACGCTCATCGTCGCCCGGACGATCAACCACGTGGGAACCGAGGATCTCAAGCGGGAGCTGCTGCCCAGGGTGCTGGCGGGCGAGCTGCTCTTCGCGCTCGGCTACAGCGAGCCCGACGCCGGGTCCGACGTCGCCGCCGCACAGACGCGGGCCGTGCGCGACGGCGACGAGTGGGTGATCAACGGCCAGAAGATGTTCACCACGCTCGCGCACGAGGCCGCGTACGTCTTCCTCCTCACGCGCACGAACCCCGACGTCCCGAAGCACCAGGGGCTCACCATGTTCCTGGTGCCGCTCGACGCGCCGGGTGTGGAGATCACGCCGGTCCACACGTTGGGCGGCGAGCGCACGAACGTGACCTACTACGAGGACGTGCGCGTGCCGGACCGGCTGCGGGTCGGGGAGGTCGACGGTGGGTGGGACGTCATGAACGTCGCGCTCGCGTTCGAGCGCGGGGGGATGGGGCTGACCGAGTCCGACCGCATGTGGCGCCAGGTCGTGGACTGGGCGTCCACCACCGAGCGGGACGGGCGGCGGGTGATCGACGACCCGCTCGTGCGCGAGCGTCTCGCGCAGGTCGCGATCGACAACGAGGTCGCGAAGCTCCTCGCGTACCGCGTGTCGTGCGTGGTCGCGAGCGGGGGGATCCCGACGGTCGAGGGCTCGATGCACAAGCTCTTCTATGCCGAGCGCTTCCTGGCTGCGGCGTCGGAGCTGCTCGACATGCTCGGACCCGAAGGGGTCCTCGGCCACGGGGCCGACGGCGCGCCGGTCGACGGCTGGGTCGAGCACGCGTACCGGCACGCGCCGGTCACCACGATCTACGGCGGAACGAGCGAGGTCCAGCGCAACATCATCGCCGAGCGCGGCCTCGGTCTCCCGCGGGCACGCCGCTCGAGGTAGCTGGCCCCCGCTGCGCCCCTCCGCTCGCGCCATGATGGGGCCATGACGAACGCCGCGGCGCCCCAGTGCTCCATCATGCTCCGGACCTTCAGCGCCGAGGACCCCGGTGGATGGGACCACCTCGTCGATCTCGCGGTCGCGGCCGATGCCGCGGGGATCGACCGACTGGTCATGTCGGATCACGTGGTCTTCGGCGAGAACCTCGAGGCGTACGGCGACCCGAAGCTCGGCGGGGCGAAGGGTGGGAAGCAGCCCACCGGGCCCGACGGGCACTGGCTCGACCCCGTCGCCACGATCGCCTACCTCTCGGCGCTCACCACACGGGTGCGCTTCGGCACCAACATCCTCATCGCCGCACTGCGGCGGCCGGTGACCCTGGCCAAGGAGCTCGCGACGATCGACGTGCTCTCGGGCGGTCGTCTCGACCTCGGCGTCGGCGTGGGGTGGCAGCGCGAGGAGTACGAAGCGGCCGGCCTGTCCTACGACGGTCGGGGGCGGCTGCTCGACCACACGCTCGAGGTCTGCCAGCTCCTGTGGCGGGAGCCGTCGGCGACCTACGACGCCGACGGCCTGTCCTTCGCGAACATCCACCAGATGCCCAAGCCCGTCCAGGCGGGTGGCGTGCCGGTGTGGGTGAGCGGCACCGTCAACCCGCGGTCGATGCGGCGCCTCGCGCGCTTCGGCTCCGGGTGGATCCCGTGGGGCGACGACGCGAACGAGGTCGCCGCCGGCATCACGAAGATGCGCGCCGCGGTCGAAGCGCTCGGGCGCGATCCCGCGGAGCTCGGCGTGGTGGGGAACGCGCCGGTGGTCCGCGACGCCGACGGGAACCTCGACGTGGCCGCGGCGGTCGCGGGCGCGCCCGCGCTGGTCGAGGCCGGGGTGACCGACGTGCGCTTCTTCGTGGTGGCTCCACGCTCGCGGGAGGCGGCGACCGAGTACCTTGCCGCCGTGGTCGAGCAGCTCCGCGCCGCGTTCCGCTGACTCGACGCACCGCTGGACGGCCGCGAAGGGGGAGTCGGATGGCAGGGACCACAGGGGTCGAGCGGGCGTCGGGGATCCCGGCCAGCCTCGAACCGGTCGACTGGAACCCACCCGGCTTGCCGGACGACCCCGACGAGGTCATCGCCTGGCTGCTCGATCCCAACCGGCGCGGCGAGGTGTATCCCCTCTACCGCCGCCTGCGGGAGCTGGCGCCCGTGCACCAGAACCCGCCGGAGGTGTTCGGCGGGGCGTGGACGTTCACCCGCCACGCGGAGACCGACACCATCTTCCGCAACCCGCGGGTCGTGAACAACCCGGCGGTCATCGACCAGGCCTTCAGCCACGGCGACGGATCGTTCACCGGGGTGATGCGAGACGTGATGCTCTGGAACCACCCGGAGCCGCACCAACGGGTGCGCAACCTCGTGAAGACGGCGTTCACGCCCCGAGCGATCGAACGGTGGCGCCCCATCGCGGAGCGCGTGGCGCACGACCTCTGCGACCGCATCGCCGCGAAGGGCGAGGCCGACCTCGTCGAGGACTACAACTACGAGATCCCGTTCAACGTGATCGCCCACATCCTGGGCATCCCGGAGGACGACTTCCCCACGATCAAGCAGCACGCCTGGGACTTCGCGCGCGCGGGGGAGAAGATGGTCACCGACGAGGTGGCCGCCCGCGGCGACGTCGCGGCGCGCGCGTTCGAGGCGTACTTCGGCAACCTCGCCGAGGAGCGGGCGTCGAAGCCGGGGGACGACCTGATCTCGACGCTGCTCGCCGCCGAGGCCGACGGTGACAAGCTCACCCGCCGCGAGCTCGTGGTGAACTGCATCCTGTTACTCCAAGCCGGGCACGAGACCACGCAGGACCTCATGGGGAACGCGCAGGTCGCGCTGTTCCGCCATCCCGACCAGCTCGCGCTGCTGCGAGCCGAGCCGGAGCTCACGAAGAACGCGGTGGAGGAGTTCCTGCGCTACGACGCGTCCGTGCAGACGAACCACCGCGTGGTCCTCGACGGCATGACGGTCGGCGACGTGGAGATCCCGCCCGGCGGGCTCATCTACATCTTCCTCGGCGCGGTGAACCGGGACCCGGCCCGGTACGCGGACCCCGACCGCCTCGACATCCTCCGCGACGTGACGAGCCACCTCGCGTTCTCGTTCGGCGCCTACTACTGCCTGGGTGCGGCGCTCGCGCGGACGGAGGCCGCGGTGGGGATCCGGACCCTGCTCGATCGGTTCCCGAACCTGCGTCCGGCCACGGGCGGCTTCGAGTGGCGCAACACGCTGCTGCTGCGCGGTCCGCAGCGCCTCGAGGTGTTGGTCTGAGCAGTGTGACCGGCAGCGGCGTGCCGCGCCGCGCACCGCTCAGGCGAGCGGCTTCAGCGCGGTGGTGGGGATGACCTCGACGTTCACGTCGGGCACCGGGTTGGCGAACTCCGGGAAGCGGCGCGTGGCGTTCTCGCGGTAGCGCGTGGTGGAGTGCACCGGGTCGGTGTCGAACTCGGGGATCACGACGTCGCCGAACAGCTCGAGCATCTCGAGGATCTCCTCGTGCTCCATGCCCTCGCCGGGGAGCCCGAACACCACCTGGTCGCAGCCCACGTCCTGGTAGCGCACCACCTGCTCGCAGACCTCCTCCGGGGTGCCGCAGAGCATGTAGCCGCCCTCGATGAGCTGGTCGAGGAGCTCGTCGGTCCAGGGGAGCTGGGCGGGCGGGCTGGGCCAGGTGATCGCGTCGGGTGACTTCGGCATGGTGTCGTGGTAGAGGTTCACCATCGTCACGAGGTAGCCCCGTCCGCGCGTCATCGCGATCTCGCGTGCACGTGCACGGTCCTTCAGGCAGATGACCGCGTTCGTCATCATGACGTTGTCGTTGCGGTACTGCCCGATCTGCTCGATGGGGGACTGGATCGCCTCCTTGTACGCGGCGACGCGCCCCTTGAGGTTGTGGATCGGCTCGAAGTTGAACGCGATCGCGCCGATGCCGAGCTGGCCGGCCTTCGAGAACGTGGCCGGGTTGCCACAGGCCACCCAGATCGGGGGGTGACCCTTGCCGTAGGGCTTCGGGAGGATGTTGTGCGGCGTCGGCACCTCGAAGAACTGGCCGTGGAACTCGTAGTCGCGCTGCTCCCACATCCGGGGGATCTCGCGGATCACCTCGTCCCACTGGGCCTTGGTCTCGTCGGTGGTCTCGATGCCGAAGGTCCGCACCTCGTGGCTGCCCGCGCCGCGGCCGGTACCGAACTCGTAGCGGTGGTCCATGAGGTGGTCGAGCATCGCGGCGCGCTCGGCGATGCGCACCGGGTGCTCCTTCTTCGTGGGGAGGCTCACGATCGCCGATCCGAGATGGATGCGCTCGGTGTTGCGCGCGCAGTAGGCCATCACGACCTCACCGGCGGACATGTGGCTGTACTCGGTGAGGGCGTGGTGCTCGCCGAACCAGGCGTACTTCCAGTGGTGCTTGTCGGCCAGCTCGGTGTAGGCGACCTCTCGCATGAGCATCTCGTGCTCGAGGGAGGTGTCGTGGGCCGCCGGGCCCGGGATGTACCCGTTCAAGAAGATGCCGAACTCCACGAGTGCTCCTTGGCCGAGGGGCGGAACGAGAACCGGTTCTAGTGACAGACTGCGGACGAAGTCCAACCGGAC
>BTUT01000150.1:0-7224 GCA_045862935.1 Acidimicrobiia bacterium | reverse complement strand
CAGGCGGGGCTCCACGGGGATGGACGTGCTCGGCCCTTCCCACCACCCGGGAGGGGCGGGCCGAATTGCATGCGTGTGACCGTGGTGCGGTTCGGTTCCACGGGTGCCCACCCGCGCACCCCGGGATTGTTCGCCCAGCTCACGCAACTGGGTCGACGACTCCCTCGACGGCCGATGGCGGCGCGACCTGGTCGACCCACTCGGGTGGAAGCGACCTGCAGGGAAGGGGCTCGGGCCGTGGCGTCCATCCACCCCGTGGTCGAGGCTCCGGGCGGCGCCACCCACACCGAGCGGCTGATGGCGCTGGCCGGCCGGGCGATCCCCCGCCGACAGAGAGGAAAGGGTGGTGGTAGTGGTGGTGGCGGGCGGGCGGGGGTACCCCCCGCCTACTTTTTGTACTGGGGGGTGTTTGGGGGGGGGGGGGGGGGGGGGGCGTGGCGCCGATATGGTAGTGATGGCGTCGGAATGGCGCCAGATTGCGGTAGCCTGTCCGCATGCCGAGCATCCAGGTCAAGGACGTGCCCGACGATGTCCACGCGACCCTGCGCCGTCGGGCCGCATCCGCGGGAATGTCGCTCCAGGAGTACCTCCTCGGCCGCCTCGTCGAGGATGCGCGCGCTCCCACGTTGGAGGAGGTCCTGGACCGTGCCGGCGGACGCGCGGGTGGACGGGCGCCGCTGACGACGGCGGCAAGGGCGGTCCGGTCCGATCGCGATGCTCGTTGATCGTCGTCGACGCGAGCGTCGTCGTCACCGCGCTCGCTGATGACGGCGACGACGGCGACCGAACACGGCTTCGACTGCGGGGTGAGCGACTCGTCGCTCCCCATCTGATCGATCTGGAGGTGGTCTCGGCATGGCGGCGCCTCGCCGCGGCAGGCGGCCTCGACGAGCGCCGGGCGACGCTCGCTCGCGAGGATCTCGGCGCGCTCCGAATGGAGCGCGTGCCTCACGGTCCGCTGTTGTCGCGGATCTGGGAGCTTCGGGACAACCTCACGGTGTACGACGCTGCCTACGTGGCGTTGGCGGAGGTTCTCGACGTCACGCTGCTCACTGCCGATGCGCGCCTCGCAGCCGCGTCTGGTGCACGCTGCGAGATCGAGGTGATCCGACGGTAACGACAAGACCGTGCGCTCCGGTTGCCGTGGAGCTTGTACCCCGTCGTGCCCCACGCAACCGGTCATGGCGTCAACGTGGGTGCAGGACGTCACGGCGTTGACGCTGACCAGCACGCGTCGGCCAACGTGCTGCGAGAGCTCGCGATCGTCCGCGCGAGCGACGTCGAGAGTGACTCTGGGGCCGGTCGGTCGGTGCTCAACCGAGCGCGCCCGACTCTCGGGCCGCGGCGACGTCGTCCCAGTCGAGCCCCGCGTCGAGGAGCACGAGCTCGGTGTGCTGGTCGATCTCGGGAGCGGGTCCCGCCGGCACTGTGGGCGTCTCGTCGAACCCAGCGAGGACGACCTGACAGCGAGCACCGCGTCGTCCTGGTGATGGGCTCCGCCAACCACGACGAGCGACGGTACGAGCAGCCCGAGCTCTTCGACATCCACCGGGCGATCGAACATCCCCGCGGTCGGCATCCACCTCTGCCTCGGCGCGGCGCCCGCGCGACTCGAGATGCGGATCGCGTTCGAGGAGCTCCTCGCCCGCTATCCCGAGTACGAGATCGACGAGGGCGGCGTGGTTCGCGGTCCGACCAGCATGTTCCGGGGCCTCTCACCCCTCCCGGTCGTCCCGAACGCCTGACCCGAGCCCGGTCCGACACCCGGAAGTCGGGCTGCACATGAGCATGCTATGCTCATGTGCATGTTGTCCCGGAGGCTCCAGGTGCTCATCGACGACGACCGGCTCCGGCGTCTCGAGGCCGAAGCCGCGCGGCTGGGCGTGCCCGTGTCGGTGGTCGTGCGGGACGCGATCGATGCCGCGCTCCCGGGCGACTCGAACGCCCGCCAGCGCGCCGCCGCGCGGATCCTCGGTGCCGCGGCGATGCCGGTTCCTGAGCCCGCCGCGCTGCGGGCGGAGCTCGACGAGCTGCACGGGCGCCACGGGTGATCGTCGTCGACACGACGGTCCTCGTGTACGCGGTCGGGGCTGCGCATCCTCTGCGGGATCCGTGCCGCGCGGTCATCTCGGCGGTGGCCGCGGGCACGCTCGTCGCGAGCACGACGATCGAGGTGATCCAGGAGCTGTGTCACGTGCGCGCCCGCCGGCGCGGCCGAGCCGATGCAGCCGAGCTCGCCCGCAGCTACGCCGAGGTGTTCGCGCCGCTGCTCGTCGTGGGCCACGACGACCTCGTCGACGGCCTCGCGATGTTCGAGCGTGCCGATGCGCTCGGCGCGTTCGACGCGGTGCTCGCGGCGGCCGCCCGGCGGGCGGGTGCAGCCGCGCTGGTGTCCGCCGATCATGCCTTCGCGACCGTCCCCGGCCTTCCCCATCTCGATCCCGGAGCTCCCGATTTCGCCGGGGCGCTGGCGGAGCTCAGTTGATCGGCTCGGGGGCGATCGCCGTCGATCGCTACCTTGGTCGGGATCGCGGCTTCCCGGCGTCGGGCGGAGGCGATGGCGGCGCCGGATGGCCCGTCGGGTCCCGGCGCCCGCCCGCGAGGTCGCGACATCGACGTCGAGGTGGTGGAGCGTTGCGGACCTACATGTCCTTCCTGCGGGCGGTGCACCGGCACGCTCGGCCGCGGACCTACCTCGAGATCGGGATCTACGAAGGTGAGTCGCTCCACCTCGCCGGCCCATCGACCCGCGTGATCGGCATCGACCCGCAACCGAGGTGCGAGCCCCCGTACCCGTCGAACTGGCACATCTACGCGGAGACGAGCGATTCGTTCTTCGCGCGCTCCGACCTCGCGGAGATGGTCGGTGCCGTCGACATCGCCTTCGTCGACGGGCTCCACCACTTCGAGCAGACGCTGCGCGACGTCATGAACGTGGAACGGCTCGTGTCGAGGCGAGGGGTGGTGCTGATCCACGACGTGGTGCCGCCCGCACCGTCGTGGGCCGGGCGGGCTCCCGGCCCGGCGGACGGCTGGGCCGGCGACGTGTGGAAGGTGCTTCCCATCCTGCGCGAGCACCGGCCCGACCTGCGGATCGCAGTGGTCGACGCGGCCCCCACCGGCCTCGCGGTCGTGACCGGCCTCGACCCGTCGAGCACTCGCCTCGATGCCGTCTACGACGAGGCCATCGCTCGCTGGATGGACGAGCCCTACCGCGCGTGGCCCGATCCACCGCTGCAGAGCTGGTCCGAAGCGGCAGACCGCTTCCCCGTGTTCCAGCGACGGCACCTGCGCGACGAGCTGGCGCACAACCGCCGTCGCGCCCGGTACCTTGCCCGGCGCCTGATGAGCGCCCGACCCGGGGCGCGATGAGCGCCCGACCCGGCCCGCGGTGCTGCCCGAGTGCGCTCCCCGCGCTGGGAGCCGGGGAGCGCGCG
Organism: Acidimicrobiia bacterium; assembly: GCA_045862935.1. GTDB lineage: Bacteria > Actinomycetota > Acidimicrobiia > IMCC26256 > PALSA-555 > CAIUKV01. The sequence continues at coordinate 3,787 of BTUT01000150.1, read as the reverse complement.
GGCCCCGGAGCGCCGGGCCGTGGTCCCACCATCCGAGGCCGCGAAGCGAGGTTCCCCGACTCGCGAAGGGGTCCAGCATGATGCAGCCCACTGACGCCGACCTCGCGCTCCTGGGTCAGCTCGTGGTCGTGAGCCATCACCCCGAGGAGAGAGACGGTGGCGTCGTCGCGTCCCTGAGGTCAGTCGCCCGCGAGTTCGGGATCCCCTGGGAGTGGACCTCCGCCGATGCGCCGTCGGTCGCCGCGACGAACGCCGACCTCGTGCTCTTCAACGGGGCGTTCAGCCTCCAGACCGATGCCGCGCGCGACCTCTTGCGCGAGCGTGTCGCACACGGCTCGCGCTCAGCCGTCTACTGGCACGAGACCGGTTGGGCGCTGCGTCGTTTCCAGGGCCTCGACGTGTGGGACGAGGCGACCGCGCGTCGCCGAGCGCGACGCTGGGTCGATCTGGCTCGGCTCCTTCCCGATCCACTGGTCTGTCACCTCGCGGCCAGCGCCACCACGAAGGTGGCCGTCGTTGCCGTCACCGGTGTCGACCCGCGCCACGTCGCCCTCGTCTACGAGGCGGCTGCGGGGGACGCTCCTCGCCGCGAACGCCCCCATCCGACGGAAGAGCTCCGTGTCTGCGCCGCCGGCGGCAACAACCCCCGGAAGAACGCCGACGGATTTGCCCGGCTCGCCGAGGCGGGCGACGTCGACGGGATGCCAACCACCTGGACGTGGTACGGCGACAACGAGACGGCCCTCGCCAGCCCGGTCGTCCGATCCCCGGGGGAGTGCCGGCCGCTCGTCGACGCGCTCGCCACCCATGATGTGTATCTCGGGCTCAGCCTCGACGAGCCGTTCTCGGTGGCCGCACTCGAAGCGCTGAGCGTGGGCCTCCCGGTCCTGTGCCTCGAGGGCACGGGGATGTCCGAGGTGGTCCCGCCGGGTTGGGTTCTGCACTGCGAGCGCGAGGTGCCCGCGGCACTCACCTCGATGCTGCACGCAGCGTGGCCCGAACCGGAGGTGAGCCGCCGGATCGCAGATCGGTTCACGCCCGCGGCGTTCGTCGTCCGGGTGGCGCGCGCGGTCGAGCACCACGCGGACCGGACGAGGTCTCCCTGAGCGGACCGTCCCCAATCGCGGGCCCGGCTCGGCCGACCGGCCGCCGCGGTCGCGCCGGATGACCCGGCGGGCGGCACGGCGGTGATGGCTACCGACGGTGCGCCGAGGCGCGCCGCCAGCGGAGGATGCGGCTCCGCAGCGCACCGACACGGGTGTAGCGCTCGCGCGCCAAGGTGACGGGTCGTGTGCTGCGCGGCAGGTCCCAGTGGTCCTCGATCGCGTCCACGCATCGGCCGGGTTCCCTCACCAGATCCTCGAACCGGACGAGCAGCGCCTCGGGTACTGCCTCCCAGCGCGCCGCGAAGCGTTCGAGTTCGTCGATCAACCCGATCTCCTCGGCGCGCACGAGCCACTGGTCTTCACGGCGCAGCCCGTTGAACGCACTCCGTGGTGGGTGCTCCCGCAGGTGGTCGGCTCGGAAGTACGCGCGCACGATGTCGCGCGCGTCGCGAATGAGGACCACCGTCCGTTGCCCGTCGAGCAGGTCGAGGTTGTGGTCGGTGGGGACGACGTGCTGCTTGAAGAGGGTGCCGGACCCGGCGAACTGCTCTGCCTGGCCGGCGGCGAGCTCACGAGCATCGGAGTGGAATCGGGCGATGTTGTCGAACCCCGGGCGGGACGGCCAGGGCTGGGCCGGGAAGGTCGTCTGGCTGGCGGGGAGGCTCCAGAGGACGCCGAGCGTGGTCATCAACGAGGTCGAAGCCGACTTCGGGAGGGCGACGAGCAACACGGCCAGAGTCCTTCGTTCGCGGAGACGATCACCCCTGTCGGGCCGCAGCGTACGGGGTCGCGGCGGCCAGGAGGGTGAGGCCCGGGGTGTCGACCGGAGTGCCGGTATCGTGACGTCCCGCCCGACGGAGGGCGTCAGCGGCTGGAGACCACGTGCGCCTGTACCTCGATCCCCGAGTGCTGATGCAGGTTGCCGACGAGCACCGCGACGGGTACGCCACGGCCCACCCGTTTCCCCACGCGGTGCTCGACGGTGTGCTGCCGGAAGAGATGCTCGACACCGCGCTCGACGCGTTCCCGGCACCCGACAGCGATGTCTGGCGTGAGTACGAGAACTACCACGAGGTGAAGCTCGAGACCCAGGGCGAGGAGCGACTCGGCGACGTGGTGTCGTTGCTCCTCTACCAGTTCAACTCTGCTCCCTTCCTCAGGTTCCTCGAGCGCCTCACAGGGATCGAGGGCTTGATCCCCGACCCCTACTTCTTCGGCGGGGGTCTGCACCAGATCGTGCGCGGCGGCAAGCTCGGCATCCACGCCGACTTCAGTCGCCACAGCCGGTTGCCCCTCCAGCGGCGCCTCAACGCACTCGTCTTCCTCAATCGCGACTGGGAGGACGAGTACGGCGGGCATCTCGAGCTCTGGAACCGCGACATGACCGAGTGTTGTGTGCGGGTGCTGCCGATCTACAACCGCATGGTGGTGTTCACCACGACGGACTACTCGTACCACGGGCACCCCGACGCGCTGCAGTGCCCGGAGGGCATGTCGCGCAAGTCGATCGCGCTCTACTACTACTCGGTGACGCGCCCCGAGGGGGAGACGATCGAGGGCAAGGAGTGGACGCTGTTCATGCAGCGCCCCGGTGAGTCACTGCCCGAAGGGACCGAGCTCGCGCGTACCGACTCCTACACCGGCTTGAAGCAGGATCGCTACGTTCGCACCGGTGCCGGGGCGCGCGCCAAGCGCGTCGTGCGTGGGTTGACGCCGCCGTACGCGATCGACCTGGCGCGGCGCCTCCGCAAGACCCGCTGAGCGGGGCCGGGCGGTCGGCGGGATTGCCGGAGCAGCGCTGGTCAGGCGACCGGACGGATCAGCACTGGACCATCCCGAGCATGTTCGAGCGGATGTCGACCGGGAGCCCGCGCGCATCGACGAACTCGGTGTACGCCTCGTAAGCGCCGCGCCAGAGTGCGTTGTCGCGGTCGCAGTCGTCGACGGCGATCACGCCTCCCGGCACCATCAGGCCGTGCACGGCCTCGAGCGTCGCTCGGACGGGCTCGTAGAGGTCGACGTCGACGAGGCAGAACGAGAACGGCGCGAGCGATGCGTAGTCGAACGACTTCGCGTCCGCTTCGATGGCGGTGACCCGGGTGATGCGATTCAGCGCCATGGTCCGCCGGAACGTTTCGATGCTGTTGCGGCGGAAGTTCGTGTACGCAGCGGTCCGGCCACGCGCACGCTCGCCCGCGACGTCGTCGTCGGTGAAGCCCGAGAAGGTGTCGAGGGCGAAGTAGCGCTTCTCGCTCCCGCGAGCGCGGAGGTGCTCGGCGAGGAACACGGTCGTCGCGCCCTGGAAGCAGCCCACCTCGAGGATCGAGCCCTCGAGCGGCTCGGTCTGGTCGAGGGCGGCGACCATGACGCAGAGGTCGGCTGGGGCGTACTGGTACCGGTACGCGGGGAGCAGCCACTTCGCCAGCGGGGTGCGCAGGGCCGCGGTGTAGGTCGCGCCGCGCAACGACTCACGCAACGATGCGGGCATCGCTCAGTCCGGGTCGTTGGTGTACGTGCAGGTGACCGTCTCGCCCGGTTGCACGTTGAACGTGGCGGTGGCGCCCGAAGTGGTCGAGCGCCACTCGTAGGGCCCGGCGTCGCGGTCGCTGCAGTCCACGCCGCGGAGCCGCCACCCGGCCGCGCTCGCCTGGGTCCACGCGTGCGTTCCCGCCGAGACGCTC
>BTUT01000149.1:0-7289 GCA_045862935.1 Acidimicrobiia bacterium | reverse complement strand
CACGAGGCGTTCGTGGCGGAGATGATCGCCCGGCTCCCCACGCCGCCGAACCTCCACCGGCCCTGACCCGGATCGGGGCCTCAGGCGGAGCGGAGGGGGATGTGCTTGATGCCGTTGATGAAGCTCGACCGGAGCCGGCTGACCTCACCGACGATCTCCATCTCGGTGAAGCGGTCGAGCAGCTCCTCGAACATCACCCGGATCTCGAGCCGGGCCAGGTTCGCGCCGAGGCAGTAGTGCGGGCCACCGCTGCCGAACGCCACGTGGTCGTTCGGTGAGCGGGTGATGTCGAACGTGAACGGGTCCTCGAACACGGACTCGTCGCGGTTCGCGGAGATGTGCCAGAAGACGACCTTGTCGCCCTCGCGGATGGTCCGCCCGCCGAGCTCGGTGTCGTGCGTGGCCGTCCGTCGGAAGTTCATCACCGGCGTGCCCCAGCGCAGCATCTCCTCGATGGCCGAGCCCATCAGCTCGGGCTGCGCACGGAGCAGGGACAGTTGCTCGGGGTGCTCGAGCAGGGCGAGGAGGCCGTGGGAGATCAGGTTGCGGGTGGTCTCGTTGCCCGCGACCGCGAGCAGGAGGAAGAAGAGGTCGAGCTCGATCTCGGACAGCCGCTCTCCATCCACCTCGGCGTGGGCGAGGACGCTGACGAGGTCCCCGCGCGGGTCGACGCGCCGTTCGGCGGCGAGGGCCGACGCGTACGCGTAGAGCTCCATCGACGCCTGCTCCCGATCGGCATCGCTGAGCCCGTACTCCGGGTCCTCGCCGCCGATCATGCGATTCGACCAGTCGAACAGCTGACGCCGGTCCTCCTGCGGGACGCCCATGAGATCGGCGATCACCTGGAGGGGGAGCTCTGCCGCGACGTCGACGACGAAGTCGAATTCGCCGGCGCGCGCGACCCGGTCGAGGATGGTGCGCGTGCGCGTTCGGAGCTGGTCCTCGAGCGCCGTGACCATGCGAGGGGTGAAGCCCTTGTTCACGAGCAGCCGGTAGCGGGTGTGCCGGGGCGGATCCATGTTGAGCATCAACATCCGCTGCTGCTCGAGCGCGCCCTCGGGGAGGTCCCAGAGGTAGACCGCACCCTTCATCGACGAGTACGTCTGCCAGTCGCGGTTGACGGCCACGCAGTCCGCGTGGCGGGTGACGGCCCAGAAGCCACCGCGGTCGGACGCCTCGTCCTCGTGCCAGTGGACGGGGGCGTCGCGACGCAGCCGGGCGAACCAGTCGTGGGGAACCCCGGTGACGTAGGCATCGGGGTCGGTGAGGTCGATGTCGGAGAGGTCGACCGCACGGTTCGCGGCGTGTGCCGGGCTCATGGGGGCGACGGTACACCGACCCGGGTTTCGGGCGCGGAGGCCGGCTTTGTAACGTGTCCCGACCTCGCTCGATGTCGTGCGCGCCACCGGCGCCGCGCGGCGTGGGTGGCCCGGCACGGGAGGCACGCATGTACATCGGCTTGACCGACGAGCAAGAAGGCCTGCGCCAGGAGGTGCGGGCCTACTACGCCGACCTCCTCACCCCGCAGACCCGTGCCGAGCTCGCCGGCGGCGGCGGCGTGGGCCCGGCGATGCGCCGGGTCGTGCGCCGGATGGGCGAGGACGGCTGGCTGGGCGTGGGCTGGCCCACCGAGTGGGGCGGGCGGGGCTTCACGCCGGTGGAGCAGTTCATCTGGTTCGACGAGTCGATGCGCGCGGGCGCACCGGTCCCGATGCTCACCATCAACACCGTGGGTCCCACGATCATGAAGTTCGGGTCCGACGAGCAGAAGGACTTCTTCCTGCCCAAGATCCTGCAGGGCGAGATCCACTTCTGCATCGGCTACTCCGAGCCGGGTGCCGGCACCGATCTCGCGGCGTTGCGCACCCGCGCGGACCGCGACGGCGACGAGTACGTCATCAACGGCCAGAAGATGTGGACGAGCCTTGCGAGCGACGCCGACTACATCTGGCTCGCCGTGCGCACCAACCAGGAGGCCAAGAAGCACAAGGGCATCTCCTTGTTCGTGATCCCGATGGACACGCCGGGGATCAAGGTGGTGCCCATCCACGTGATGGGCGAGTCGAACATCAACCAGACGTTCTTCGAGGACGTGCGGGTGCCGGCCTCGATGCGCGTCGGCGACGAGAACGCCGGTTGGCAGATCATCACGAACCAGCTCAACCACGAGCGGGTGACGCTGTGCGCGTCGGGGCTCGTCGAGCGATCGCTCACCGACGTCCGCGCGTGGGCGCAGCAGACCCGTCTCCCGGATGGACGGCGGGTGATCGACCAGGAGTGGGTGCAGCTCTCGCTGGCGCGCGTGCACGCGCGCCTCGAGTTCCTCCGCCTCATCAACTGGAAGATCGCGTGGGCGAGCACGCACGGCACGTTGCGCCCGGCCGACGCATCGTCCACGAAGGTGTTCGGCACCGAGTTCTACCTGGAGGCGTTCCGCCTGCTCATGGAGATCATGGGTGAGCGCGCCTACCTCACGAACGACGCGCCCGGCGTCGAGCTCCAGGCCCGCCTCGAGCACCAGTACCGGGGGCTCATCATCCTCACGTTCGGCGGGGGCACCAACGAGATCCAGCGCGACATCATCGCGGTGTTCGGTCTCGGCATGCCCCCCGCCCCGCGCTGACGACGACCGAGGCTGCGGGGCGGGTACCCCGTCCCGCAGCGAGAGAGGCGATAGGGGTGGAACGAGCGCAGCGAGTGGAGCGGCCGAGCGAGCGGCCGCGGGGCGGGTACCCCGTCCCGCAGCGAGAGAGGCGATAGAGGTGGATTTCGGATTCAACGAAGAGCAGCAGGACCTGCAGAGCCTCGCCGAGCAGATCCTCGAAGGAGAGCTGTCGGTCGAGCGTCTCAAGGAGGCCGACGCGAGCGCGGACCACTTCGACCGCGATCTCTGGGCGCACCTCGCCGGCGCCGGGCTCCTCGGCGTCGTGGTGCCGGAGGCCCAGGGCGGCCTCGGGTACGGCTTCCTCGAGGCCGCGCTCGTGCTCGAGCAGGTGGGCCGCACGGTCGCTCCGGTGCCGTACCTCGCCACGGTGGTCCTCGGGTCGTTGCCGATCGCGACGTTCGGCAGCGAGGCCCTGAAGGACGCGTACCTGCCGGGTGTCGCCTCCGGCACGACGGTCCTGACCGCGGCGCTCGTGGAGCTCGGCGCCGATCCACTCGCGCCGACCACCACCGCACGTCGCGACGGCGACGGCTGGGTCCTCGACGGGCAGAAGGACTGCGTGCCGGCGGGCATGGTCGCCGATCACGTCATCGTCCCGGCTCGCGCCGACGACGGGCAGGTCGTGCTGGCGCTCGTCGACCCCGCGGCGGCGGGCGTCACCCGCGAGCGCCAGGACACCACGAACTTCGACCCGGAGGCTCGCCTCACGCTGCGCGGCGCGCGCGTGGACGACGGCGACGTCCTCGGTGACCCGGCCGACGGGCTCGCGAACCTCGCGTGGATCGTCGAGCGGGCCACCGCGGCGCAGTGTGCGGTCGCGATCGGCGTGTGCGAGGAAGCGCTGCGCATGACCGCCGAGTACACGAAGACCCGCGAGCAGTTCGAGCGGCCGATCGCGACGTTTCAGGCGGTCGGTCAGCGCGCGGCCGACGCGTACATCGACACCGAGGCGGTTCGACTCACTGCCTGGCAGGCGATCTGGCGTCTCTCCGAGGGTCTGCCCGCCACGGCCGAGGTCGCGGTCGCGAAGTTCTGGGCGGCCGAGGGCGGGCAGCGGGTCGTGCACGCCGCGCAGCACCTCCACGGGGGCATGGGCGTCGACAAGGACTACCCGCTGCACCGCTACTTCCTCCTCGCGAAGAAGCTCGAGCTGGCGCTGGGCGGCGCGACGCCCCAGCTCTTGAAGCTGGGAGCGATCCTGGCGGCCGAGCCGGCCTGACGGGAGCCGGCCGCCACCGTGTCGCCCCGTCCCATCTCGGTCGAGCACGACGGCCTCCACCTCGCCGCCCTGGACTGGGGCGGCTCGGGCGAAGACCTGCTGCTGTTGCACCCCAACGGGCTGTGCGCGGGCTTCTTCCACCCGCTGGCCGAACGGCTCACCGACACGTTCCGGGTCGTCGGCATCGACCTGCGCGGGCACGGGGCCTCGGACGCGCCCCCGTCGCGCGAGGGGCTCGCCTACCGGGCGATGGCCCGCGACGTCGTGGCCGTGCTCGACGCGCTCGGGATCGGCGAGTTCGCGGCGCTGGGCGAGTCGCTCGGGGGCGGCGTGGGCGCGGTGGTCGACCAGGAGGCGCCGGGCCGGATGCGTCACCTCGTGCTCTGCGAGGCGATCGCCTTCGACGCGACCGCGTTCCCCCGCGATGCGCAACCGGGTGAAGGCGGCACGGGGAACGCGATGGCCGACATGACCCGAGCGCGCCGCGCGGTGTGGCCCGACCGCGCGACCGTGCGCGCCCGCTACGCGAGCCGGACCCCGTTCGACGTGGTCGCGCCCGAGGCGCTCGACGCGTACCTGCGGTGGGGTTTCTCCGACCTCGCCGACGGTCGGGTCGAGCTGGCGTGCGCGCCCGAGACCGAAGCCACGATCTACGAGGTCTCGGCCGGGGCAACCGGCTCGCCGGTCGCCTTCGCACACCTCCCCGCGATGCAGGGCCGGGTGACGGTCACGCACGGCGACGCGTCGTACCTGCCCGAGGAGTGGTTCCAGGCCCAGGCCGACGCCGCGCGTACTGTGCTGAGGACGATCGCCGGGGGACACTTCTTCCTGCAGGAGGACACGGCGCGCGGTGAGGCGCTCGTACGGGAGGTGCTGGGCTGATGGTGGATCGGGAGGGCGACATCGAGCGTCTCCTCGCGTACGAGGAGATCCACCAGCTCGCGGCGCGCTACGCGGTGGCCACCGACGCGCGTGACCTCGACGCGCTGGTCTCGCTGTTCGTGCCCGACGTGCGCGTGGGGCGTGACGCGTCGGGCCGCGCCGCGCTGAAGGAGTTCTTCACGCAGTCGCTGCGTGATGTGGGGGTCACCATCCTCAACGTCGGGACGCACGCCATCGATCTCGACGACGCCGACCACGCGCGCGGCGTGGTGTACTGCCGGGCCGAGATCCAGGTGGAGGATCGGTGGGTCGTGCAGGCGATCCAGTACCGCGACACGTACGAGCGTCGCGACGGGCACTGGTACTTCGTGCGTCGCCGCCACCTGCTCTGGTACGGACGCGACGTCGGCACGAACCCGCTCGGTCTGGACCCGGCCAACTGGCCCGAGCACCACACGGGATGGGGTGAGCTGCCGGAGGCCGCTCCCACGTGGTCGGCGTTCTGGGGACCGGACGCACCGCGGCACTGAGCCGACCCGTCGTCGCCGCGTGCGCCGCCGGGTCAGAGCACGGCGCCGGCCCGGCGGAGATGGGCGATCTCGCCCGGGTCCTTGCCGAGCTCGGTGAGGATCTCGTCGGTGTGCTGGCCGAGCTCGGGGGGCATGCTGCGCGCCGCGGTGGGGGTGCCGACGAAGTCGCACGGTGAGCTGATCATCGTCGTGGTGCTCGGGCCGTCGGGGACCTCCACGAACCCGCCCCCCGCCCAGGCCTGCGGGTCGGCGAGCACCTCGTCGGTGGTCTGCACCGGTGACCACCACACGCCCTCCCGGTCGAGCGCCCCCCCCCACTGGGCCCGCGTGCGCGTGGCGAAGACCTCGTCGAACCCCGCGATCAGCTCGCGCACGTTGGTCCGCCGGGACGCGGGATCCGCGAAGCGCGGGTCGTCGATCCACTCCGGGTGCCCCACGGCGCGACACAGCGCCGGCCAGTGCCGCTCGCCCTCGAGACCGATCAGCCAGATGAACGCGTCGTCGGCGGTGCGGTACCAGTTCATCGCGGGATTGGTCATGACGTCGTGGCCACCGAGCGCGATGGGCACTCCCAGACGCAGGTGGGTGTTGAGGTCGAACCCGATCGTGTACATCCCGTGGCGCAGCAGCGACGTGGCCACGAGCTGACCGACTCCCGTGCCGTCCGGGCGGTCGCGCGCGACGAGGGCGGCGCAGATGGCGCCCGCGAGGTTCATCGCCGCGCCGTGGTCGCCCATGCCGCCGCGTTGGAACGGCGGGGTGCTGCCGGGGGCGGTGAGCACGGACGCGATCCCCGAGCGCGCCCAGAACGCGCCGACGTCGTAGGCCGCGCGATCGCGCTCGTCGCCGTCGAGGCCGTACCCGGTGATGATGCCGTAGACGAGGCGCGGGTACCGCGCGAGCAGCGCGTCGGCATCGAGGCCGAGGCGCTCGAGCGCGTCGATGCGAACGTTGGTGACGAACACGTCCGCGCCGGCGAGGAGCTCGAGCGCGACCCGGTGGCCGTCGTCGGTCGTGAGGTCGACGACGATGCTGCGCTTCGAGCGGTTGTCGAGCTCGAACGGCGGGTTCATGGGGAGGTCCCCGGCGAGCATGCCGCCGAATTGGCGGGCCGGGTCGCCGGTGGGGGGCTCGATCTTCACGACGTCGGCGCCCCAGTCGGCGAGGATGCCGCCCGCGGCCGGGCCCGCGACCCACACGCCGAGCTCCACGACGCGGATTCCCTCGAGCGGCCCGGGCACGGGACGGAGCGTAGCGACCCGGCATGACCGAGCGGAGCGGGGGTGTCGGCAGCGCCGTACACTCCCGCGTCATCGAGATCTTGGTGGTGTGCACCGGGAACACCTGCCGGTCGCCGATGGCCGAGGCGCTGCTGCGCCACGAGCTCGCGCAGCTGGGGATCGAGGCATCGGTGTCGTCCGCGGGCACGCTCCCGTGGCCGGGCGGCGCGAGCGACGGCGCCCGCGCGGCACTCGGCGAGCGGGGCATCGACCTGTCGGCGCACCGGAGTCGCGCCCTCGACGCGGAGATGGTGGCGCGGGCCGATCTCGTGCTCGCCATGACGCGCAACCACGCCTGGGCGGTCGCGAGCCACGACGACGACGCCGCGACGCGCACCTTCCTCCCGGCCGAGCTCGTGCGGCTCGCCGGGCGCGTGGGCGAGCGTGCAGCCGGCGAGCCGGTCGATGCGTGGGCCGCGCGCCTCGCTGCCCAGCGCGGAGATCCCCGAGTCCCCGGTCACCCTCAGGACGAGGTCGCCGACCCGGCGGGTCAGCCGCTCGACGTGTACCGCATGACGGCCGAGCGCCTCGCCGGTGAGCTGGCACGCGTCGCGCGCCTCATCGGCGGTCCCGTCGGTGGTGCCGAGGGCTGACGTCCTCGCGGGCGACGGTCTCTGCGGCCGTGCGGTCGGCTCGCTCCGAATACCCTCCCGGGGTCGGTGGCCAGCCCGGGACGCCGACCCCTGTGAGTCGACCACGAGGGGCAGCATGGC
>BTUT01000148.1:0-7290 GCA_045862935.1 Acidimicrobiia bacterium | reverse complement strand
CGGCCGGCAACCACATCGGCGAGCTCGCCCACGGGGCCGTGGTGGTAGCTGAGCCCGTTGCCGCCCCGGACGCCGTCGCCCGCCACCGGCACCTCGGCGATGGTGGCGACCAGATCGGTGAGCTTCTGGCGCGCGGCGCTCGCGGAGTCGTCGAGTGCGAGACCGCCGGCGCCGCGGATGGCCTCCGCGATCGGCCACCAGACGTCTGCGCCGTAGGGCACGCACTGGCCACCGAGGACGCGCGCGCCGTACGTCTGGGTGGCGTACGACGCAATCTCTCCGGCGAGGCGGCTCTTGCCGACGCCGGCGTCGCCCGAGAGCATCACGAGATGCGCGCGGCTCCGGACGACGGCGCTGTCGACGATGCTGCGGAGGAGGGCCATCTCCGGGTCGCGTCCGATGAGCGGCGTGCGGGTACGACGGCGGCGCTGACCGGGCGGTGCGATCGCTTCGACGGCCGACCACGCCGGCACGGCCTCTTCGCGCCCCTTCACGGCGAGTGGGCCACGGTCCTCGTAGTGGATCGCGTGACGGGTCGCTTCGTAGGTGTGACGACCCACCAGGATCTCGTCGGGTTTGGCCACGGTCTGGAGTCGGTGTGCCGTGTTCACCGCGTCGCCCAGTGCCGTGTACTCACCGCCCGCGCGCAGCGCACCCACGATCACCTCGCCCGTGTTGACGCCGACGCGCAGGCGGGCGTCGATCCCGCGATCGTGACGGAGCCGGGTCAAGGTCTCGTGCATGCGCAAGGCGGCACGCACGGCACGCTCGGCGTCGTCCTCGTGGGCCACCGGCGCGCCGAACAGCGCCATGATCGCATCACCGACGATCTTGTCGACCCGGCCGCCGAACGCGGTGATGTCGTTGGACAGCTCGGCGAAGCACTCGTCGACGAGCGCCTTGACCTGCTCCGGATCGGCCGCTTCGGAGAACGTCGTGAAGCCCACGAGGTCGGCGAAGAGGACCGTCGCGATTCGGCGCTCGTCGGGCACGCTCACGAGCGTGTGCCCGCACGTCGAGCAGAAGCGGGCCCCGGGGAGGACGGCGGCACCACACACGGGGCAGCTCACCCGCCTAGCCTACGGACCCGACGCGCGCCGGTGGCGATGGTGGCCACCGTGGCCGGGCGGGGCGCTCGTGTTGGCAGCCGACCGAGCCGCCGGGGACAATGGAGCGATGGAGCGCCTCTCCGACGACCAGGTCCGGGACGCGCTCGTGCAGCTCCCGGGGTGGGAACGCGCAGGCGAGACGATCACCCGGACCTTCGAGCTCGCGACCTTTCCGGCGGCGATCGACTTCGTGGTGCGGATCGCGGCGGCGGCCGAGGCGGCGAACCACCATCCCGACCTCGACATCCGCTACCGGCGCGTCCGGGTCGTGCTCACCACCCACGACGCGGGAGGCATCACCGGTCGCGACGTCGAGCTCGCACGAGCCGTCGACGCCGCGGGGGAGGGCGACGCGTGATCTCGACCATCGTCGCGCTGACGGTGTTCGGGGTCGTCGTCGCCACCATCGTCCTCTTCGCGCGCGACGGTGGACCGCAGCCCGCCGACATCGCGGTGGCGTACGAGCTCGCCTGGGACCGGCTCGACTTCGACACGCTGTGGACGCTCTCGGGTGACGAGCTGCGCGACGGTCTCGACCGGCGCCGGTACCTCGCGGCGAAGGCGGCCGCGTACGCCGGTCGATCGGACCTCGGGCACGTCGCCGCGCGGGTCGATGTCGACGAGGCGCAGGTCGGGATGGGCCACGCCCTCGTGCGGACGAGCGTCACGCTCCACAACGGTGCCGTGGTCCACAACGACGTCGCGCTCACGAAGCGGTCGTCGGCATGGGTGGTCACCGGCTACGAGCTCGTGGCGCCCCCGACCCAGCCGGTGTGACGGGCCGCTCGACGATCCGCTTCATCGGGCCCGGGCGGCGGCCGTGACCGTTGAGCGCGGGAGCGACGAGCCTCGGACCGAAGGGCGCGGAGCCGACCGTCCGGCGCGGTGTGCGGGGCTGCTGCTCACCGGTGGGCGGAGCCGCCGGCTGGGGACCGACAAGGCGACGCTCCGCCTCGACGGGGAGTCGCTGGCCCACCGGGGCGCGCGACTGCTGGGCGAGGTCGCGGCACCCGTCCTCGAAGTGGGCCCGGGCTTCTCCGACCTCGATGCGGTGCTCGAGCACCCTCCGGGTACCGGCCCGCTGGCCGGGGTCGTCGCCGGTGCCGCGGCCCTCGGTGTGCGGGGCGCGGCTCACCTGCCCGCCCTCGTGGTCGCCGTCGACCTCCCGCGGATCCATCGGGCGGTCCTGGAGCTCCTCGTCTCGAACGAGTCCCCCGGTGTGGACGCCGTGGTGCCTCGGGTCGCGGGACGGGCGCAGCCGCTGTGCGCGCGCTACTCGGCCCGGGCGCTGGCCGTCGCCGGCGACACCTACGCTGCCGGCGCCCGCTCCATGCGTGAGTGGCTCGACGCGTTGACCGTGCGGTGGCTCGACGAGCGCGACTGGGCCGGCGTCGCCGATGCAGGTGTGTTCGAGGACGTCGACACGCCGGCCGACGTCCGGCGAGTCGGCCTCGAGGCGCCGGGGTAGCCTCGCCCCGTGCACGAATCGCCCGCGCGTCGCCCCACGACCCACGCGCGGGTCCACGTCGTCGAGCACGGCGACGCCCGCCCGCAGCCCGATCGCCTGGTGACCGAGGAGCCGATGGAGATCCGGGTTGCAGGGCCGGGTCGCCCACCGGTGCCGGTGGCGGTCACGATGCGCACACCGGGTAGCGACTTCGAGCTCGCGGTGGGGTTCTGCGTGAGTGAGCGCGTCGTGGGCCACCCGGCCGACGTCGCGACCGTCGCCTACTGCCTGCGGGGTGACGGGCCGCAGGAGTACAACGTCGTCACCGTCACCACCCGCTCACCGATCGACGTCGATGCGCACCGACGCGCGTTCGTGAGCAACGCGAGCTGTGGGCTCTGCGGCAAGACCACGCTCGATCAGGTGGAATCGGAGTGCCCGCCGGTGGCCTCGCGCGCGGTGGTGACGCCCGCGGCGCTGACGACGATGCCCGACCGGCTCCGAGTCGGCCAGGACGTGTTCGCGGCGACTGGTGCCGTGCACGCGGCCGGCTGCTTCTCCGCCGACGGTGAGCTCGTGGTGCTCCGGGAGGACGTCGGGCGTCACAACGCGCTCGACAAGGTGATCGGGTGGGCGACGTTGGGGGGTCACCTTCCGCTCGCGGCGTCAGTGCTCCTCGTGTCGGGACGGGTGAGCTTCGAGATCGTCCAGAAGGCCGCCGTGGCCGGGATCCCGGTGATCGGCGCTGTCTCGGCCCCGTCGAGCCTGGCGGTGCAAGCGGCTGAGCGTCTCGGCGTCACGGTCGTCGGCTTCCTGCGCGGGCACCGGTTCAACGTCTACTCGCACGCCGAGCGGATCGCCGGAGTGGCGTGACCCGCTCTCCGTGAACCCCGACGCGCTCCTCGAGCTCTTCGACGCAGCCGCGCACGCGCACCGCGCCGCGCTCACCCCGATCCGGGGCGACGCGCGACGGGCGCGCACCGACCGCCCCGGTCAGTACGCGCTCGACCTCGTCGTCGACGCCGCGGTGCTCGGGGTGCTGCACGCGGCGCCGGTTGCCGTGGTGAGCGAGGAGTCGGGGTGGTCGGGGGAGCGGGGCTCGCCGATCACGGTCGTCGTCGACCCGGTCGACGGATCCACGAACTGCTCCCGAGAGATCCCGTACTGGGGCATCTCGCTCTGTGCCCTCGACGCCGACGGGCCACTCTGCTCGCTGGTGACGAACACCCCGCTCGGTGAGCGGATCACCGCGGTGCGCGGGCGCGGCGCGTGGCGTGACAGCGAGCGGATCCGTCCCACGGCGGTCACCCGCGTCGAAGACGCGGTGGTGGCGATCTCGGGGATGCCCCGGCGCGTGCTGGGCTGGAAGCAGTTCCGCGCGCTCGGCTCCGCTGCGCTCGCCCTCTGCGACGTCGCGTCGGGCCGCATCGACGCGATGCTCGACTCTCTTCCGGATCGCCACGGTCCCTGGGACTACCTCGGAGGCCTGCTCGTGTGCACCGAGGCGGGTGCGGTCGTGCGTGACCTCCACGGTCGGCCGTTGGCCGTCGCCGATCACGACGCGCGGCGCCAGCTCGTGGCGGCCGCGACGTCGACGCTCGCCGATGCGCTCGTCCCCGCGATCGCCGAGGACGGAGCCGAGCGTGACTGACGGCGAGCACGCTCTGGACCTCGATCACCTCCTCGAGGTCGCGCTCGGCGCGGCACGCGCTGGCGGTGCCATCGTGCGCGAGGCGTTCGGTGCCGCGCGCGACGTACGGTCCAAGGGCCCGGGAGACTGGGTGAGCGCGACCGACACCGCGAGCGAGCGCGCGGTGCGCGCGGTGCTGGTCGATGGTGCACCCGAGCTCCCCGTCTTCGGCGAGGAGGAGGGCGGTGAGCGGGCGCGGCTGGGCTGGTTGGTCGACCCGCTCGACGGCACGGCCAACTTCTTGCACCGGTACCCCGTGGTCGGGGTGTCGGTCGGTCTGGTGCTCGACGCCACGCCGCTCGTGGGGGTGGTGCACGCACCGCTGCTCGGCGAGACCTATTGGGCGCGCGCCGGTGGCGGCGCGTGGCGCGACGGTGTGCGGCTGGGGGTCGCGGACCGGAGCGCGCACGAGGCGATCTGCGCGACCGGCTTCCCCTTCCGCGCGAAGCAGGATCGCCTGGAGGAGTACTTCCCGGTGTTCCAGCGGGCGCTGCTGGCGTTCGAGGATCTGCGCCGGGCGGGCGCCGCGAGCCTCGACCTCGCGTGGACGGCCGCCGGGGTGTACGACGGCTACTTCGAGCAGGGTCTCGGCCCGTGGGACGTCGCGGCCGGCGCGCTCCTCGTGCGCGAGGCCGGGGGAGTGGTCACCGACTGGCGCGGCGACACCGACGCGTGGCTGCACTCCGGCGACATCGCCGCCGCCCCACCCCACCTGCACCCCGAGCTCCTCGACCTCGTGCAACCCCAATGATGCGTCCCTCGCCCTCGCTCGGCGAGCGGCGAGGGACGCACAGACGGACGGTGCGTCCGACGCCTCGGGAATTATTGGTTTGAACCCGGGTGCGAGCCCCTGCCACAATCGTCGGGTCGCCCATGGAGGGCGCCGGCACGAACCCACCTGAGCCCGAGCGAGACCGAGCAGTCCGATGCGCAATCACCCGATGCAGAACCGCAACGACGGCTCCGCCGGGATGACGCGCGCGTCGCACGACTGCGTGATCTCGGCAGCTCCGTGGTCGTTCCCGACGATGCTCGTCGCGACCGGCCACAAGCCCGGGCCCCGGTGGCACCGCGTGACTCCGCTCTAGCGCACCCAGCGCAGCGAGACACCCAGGCCGCCGGGGCACCCCGGCGGCCTTCTTGTTGTTCCGGGCCGCATTCCTACCCGACCCGACCGACCACCCGACCCGACCACCCGACCCGACCCGAGCGGCCGACCCGGCGCACCGACCCGACCGACCACCCGACCCGACCGACCACCCGACCCGACCCGACGCACCGAACACCTGACGAGCGATCCCACCCGGTACCACCACCACCCAAGGGGACCCGGCGATGTACGCCCTCCAGCTCGAGACCACCCGAGACACCGAGGACCCGTGGCGGGTCGACGCCCGTTGCCGCGACGGCGCGGCCTCGCTCACCGACCTGTTCTTCTCCGACGACCTCGGTGACATCACGCGGGCGAAGTCCTTCTGCGCGGGGTGCGCCGTGCGAGCCGACTGCCTCGACGCCGCCCAAGTACGTCGCGAGCCGTGGGGCGTCTGGGGCGGCGAGCTGTTCGTGAACGGCCGGGTCGTCGCCAGCAAGCGGCGTCGTGGTCGCCCTCCCAAGGTCGCTCGACCCGAGCCGACCCTGAGCTGGGAGATCGCCGTTGCCGACATCGCCTGAACCCGAACCCCGTGCCGGGGCGGCGCCGACCGCCCCGGGCACGGCCCAACCCCCACCCGGTCGGCCGCCTGACGCAGCGGGCCGGGGTGACGCCGACGTCGCCGCGTGGGCCTGGACCCTCCCCCCCGGGGCCTGGTGCCTGGCGGAAGCGTTCCGAGCGAGCCCCGGCCTGGCGGCGGTCGACTCCCGAGGGTGACGAGCGGCCGGGCCGGTGCCATCGTGCACCGGTCCGGCCGGCACGGGCCCTCGGATCGCGCGGCTGGTCCCGCCGTCCACGACGAGCTGGGTGCCGGTGACGAAGCCCGAGACCTCGTCGCTGGCGAGGATCGCGACGAGCCGGCCGATCTCCTCGGGGGTCGCCAGCCGGCCGAGGGGCACCTGCGTCGTGGCGAACTTCGCCATCATGTCGTGGACGTCCTCACCGGCCTGCTCCGCGAGTCGGTGGATCGGGGCCATGACCCGCTCGGTGGCGGTGTAGCCCGGGCCGATCCCGACGACGCGCACGCCGTCGGGCGCGACCTCGTCGGCTACCGACGCGGTGAGCTGCGCGAGCGCGGCGACGAAGCAGGACAGGACGTGGTTGGGGGAGGGCTGCGTGCCGGGCGTGCCGAGCACGTTCACGATGCAGCCCGACCGCTGCGCGCGCATCGACGGGAGCACGTGACGCATCGAGCCCGCGCCGTCAGGTGTGCAGGGTCGCGTCGACCTCTGCACCGATCAGGACTGACAGCGCGCTGAGCCACAGCCAGAGCAGCAGCACGACGATCGTGGCGAGCGTGCCGTAGGTCTTCGCGTAGCTCGCGAAGTTCGCCGTGTAGAACCCGAACCCGATCGAGACGGCGAACCAGATCGCCGCGGCGACGAGCGCGCCGGGGCTCACCACGCCGAACCACTTGCCTTCGTGGCCCACGGAGAACCGGTACAGGAGCCCGAGGCTCGCGATCATCACGATCGCCAGCACCGGCCAGCGCAGGAGGTTCACGAGCGTCTTCGCGCCGTCGCCGAAGACGTTGTCGACGAGCGAGGGGAGCGCCGCGACGAGGAGCACCACCACGCCCAGCACCACGATCGCCCCGAGGGTCAGTACGAGAGCCTTGCCCTTCTTCGCGACGAAGCCCTTGGGCTCGTCCTTCTCGTGGGCAACGTGGATGCCGGTGACCAGCGCGCCGATGCCGCCCGACGCGCTCCACAATGCGATCACGATCGAGATCGCGAGCGTGATCGAGACGCCGGCGCGATTCGCGTTGATGATCGACGTGAGCTGGAAGTTCAGGAAGTCCTGCACTTCCTGGGGGAGTGCGCCGGCGATGTCGGCAACCTGTCTCTTGACGTCCGTCGGGTCGGCCACCAGCCCGTAGATCGAGACGAGCGCG